>JBECKY010000104.1:0-7436 GCA_040235475.1 Pseudomonadales bacterium | reverse complement strand
TATGTATTTGTTGGTGATCATGCCCTGTTGATTCTGTAGTGTCCTTATCTGAGGATGGCTGTTTATTGTCTGATCCCGCCTGACCTTTATGTGTTTTGCCATGATCGTGCTTTTTTCCATCCTGTCCCACTGCATCCATGGCTGCCTCATTTGGAGAACCTTTTTCTTTACTTGGCTGCGGCAGGCCTTTGAGTTCGCGATGGTCATGCTTGTATTTAGCCGCCATTTCTTTCTCGCATTGGCTTCTTTCTTCTGGAGGAAGATCGGCACACGGATCAGATTTGGCTGTAGAGATCACTGGTAGAGTCATTAATATTGAAACTGTGATTGGCAGTAGTAAGTACTTCATGTCTAATTTCCTTATATAGATAATGGGATTGATATTGGCTTTGTGTTTTTTATAGCAGGCTGCATTTGAGAGTGCTTTTGGCTATTCGCTGACTAGATGGTCACTACGCCCACCCATCATATAGCAATGGTCGCCCTTTTAAAACAATCAAACAGTATGGCAGACGTTTTTATTAAGCATTGACCTAAGTCAATCATTAAAGCGCCAGGTGCTTTTCCAGCAGCCCATCCTGCAACGACGGAGGTAATAAATACGCGGTGTCTCGATTAATCGTCTGGAATTTGTCTGACACGGCTGATCCTATCCATTATTGTTAGAATAATCGTATTCACCTATATGCCGCAGCCCGACATTTCCTAAAGAATGTTTATTTATATGTTTTTTTTATCGCTTAAGGTTGCAGACAAAAAAATTGGCGTTAATAACTTTCCATATGTTTAAAAATTATCCGAGTTTGCTTATGTGCCGGGCGATTAAGAATTTTTCTTGAGAAACTATTGATCTAAGCCAAAAAAACATCTCGTGCAGTGGTTAAAGTGTCGGTGTTTTTTTTCTGTAGACAAAACATTTATTTTTTCAATAAAAATTGTTAGGGAGGCTATATGGCTTGGGATGATTGGGTTTTTGGTGTTGCAACGGGTGGTTTATACAATGTAGGTAAAACTGTTTATAAAGCAGGGAAAGCTGCTGATGAAGCGGGCGATGCTATTGAAGACATTGCTGATGGCGCTGGTACCGCATTGGCTGCTGTGGGTTCTACTATCACTAAACTGGGTAAAGACTTAAGCTCTTTTCTCAACGAGCTAGAAGAGCTGTTAACTATAAAACGAGTAACGGCAAGAAGTGAGGATGACCTATGGGATGAGGAGGCCGAACGCCTGAGTTCGCTACGACAATATGAAGCCGATTTGGTTGCGGAATTAGCGGCGCTGGACAAGGAAGATGATGATAAATCATGGTTCGAAAGTTTGCTGGGTGGCATACTGGGTCAGCTTAATACTGAAGAGCTAACCATACGGATGAAATTGGCAATCGTAAGAAGCGCAATTAACGAAATACTCTATGAAGAACCCGGTGTTGTACCCACCACCCTGTATCATTTTAAAGAAATACTTGAACGCTTTAATACTCTGGAGCAGCCGCGATTGGAGGATTTGCTTGACAGTATTGAGGATGCGGTGGATGAAACAACCGGTATTTTAAAAGAGGTAAAGAAGCTTTTTATTATTCAAACCTGGAAAGCAATACCTCTCAATGAATTATCGGACATTCAACGAGCAGAGCTGGATTTATTGAACGAAAAATTCGAGCGCTTCAATGGTTTAATTGATAAGCATGTAACTGTATCCAGCCAACTGCAAACAGCTGTACTGGCAGCTCATCCAGATAAGTTTGAAATACCAAAATTAGTGGGGGTGCCCAATATTGCTGAACGCATGTCGGAACTGGGTATTGGTTCCAAAACAGTAACAGCCAGAGCTGTGGCTGCTGGCGAGCGGCCATCTGAATCCGTTGTCAGTGACAAAGCGAAGCTAGAAAGTTTTTTAAGCACCGGTCCAAGTTTTGCTTTAAAAGGAAAAGCAACCTCCATAGCCATGCAACCACTTTCATCCAGCGTGGCTTCTGCGCTGAATCAAAATGCAGTCTCGGCCTATGTGGATAATTTCCAACTGGTAGAAGGCAGGTTAAAATATTTTCAACGTGAAAAACTAAAATTAGAAAAGCGTATTTTTCGGATTAAATTTATTCTTGTTGAAGAGCCAGGCGTTATCCCTAAAATTTTAGAGGAGGTTCGAGGTAGTCTTGCTCATTTGCGTAGTGAAACCTTGAGCAGGGTAGACAGTTTGCTGGACAGTGTTACTGCAACAGTGGATGAAGCCACCGAAGTTTTAAATAATGTTAACCAGGGTCTGGGCAAGTTAAATGGCATACTAAACTTTTTTAGTGAAAACAGCCAGTGGGTGAAAATTGCTTTGGCAGTGGTTGGTGCTTTGGTACTGGCTATTTTGGTGGGCACGGCGATTGTTTTATTGCGTATGGCCTTTGGTATATAGCCTATGCAAGCAGATAAAGTGAAAGCGGAGCTGGGCTTTATCTGCTTGCAAGCGGGCACTGTTAATGCAGTTTAAGGCGCGGGCGGGTGGTGCGATTAAGTAAATCCTTGGCAATTAATACCAGCATGCTTAAGGTACCGAATAAAGACCGTTGGTGCATGCGGTAAAGGCTGATGTACATATTGCGGGCAATGAAACCGTGAACATTAATGTTACCGGTAAGTTTGCCCATCAAATTGCCATAGGCGGCATTGCGGCTCATGGAAACCAGTGAGCCATAATCGCGATAATTGAAGTCTTTCAGTGCTCCGCCATCCATTTGCCGAACCAGGCTTTTACTTAACTGCTGTGCTTGCTGCACAGCAACTTGCGCACGCGGAGGCAGGCGAAATTCTGCCTTGGTGCCGGCATTAAGTACCATGCCGGCACAGTCACCAATGGCAAATATTGCTGGATCTCGCGTGGTTTGCAAATTCGACTGAACTACCAACTGATTAATACGGTTGCTTTCCAGCCCGGCAATATCCTTTAAAAAATCCGGTGCTTTAACTCCAGCCGACCATACTTTAAGCGAGCTTTCAACCCTGCGGCCGCTGGCCGTCGTTAAACACTCCCTGGTTACTTCTGTTACCTGCTCGCCCAACATGACATTCACGCCCAGCTTAAGAAGCTGTTGATGAGCATTATGGGAAACCTTTTCAGAAAGCGCGGGTAAAATACGTTTACCTGCTTCAATCAAGGTAATGGTGACATTTTCAGGTTTGATATCACCTACGCCATAATGACTAAGCGTTTTGCTGGCGTCGTGTAACTCTGCGGCTAACTCAACACCCGTGGCACCGGCGCCGACAATAGCGATGTTTAATTGGCGTGGCTGTTTTGTAGCATCAACCACGTGAGATTGAAGATAGTTTTGCAGAAACTCTTTATGAAAGCGCTCCGCCTGGGCTCGGCTATCGAGAAATATACAATGCTCGCGTGCCCCTGGGGTGCCAAAGTCATTAGAGGTACTGCCTATGGCCAGAACCAGGGTATCGTAAGGCAGTGCTCTTGGCTCAATAATGGTATTGCCTTTTTCATCATTGATCGCGCCAAGCTGAATGGTTTTTTCATTGCGATTAATATTTTCCAGTCTGCCTACCTGAAACTCATAATGATTTTTCTTTGCGTGGGCAAAGTAATTCAACTCATCTTCATAGGAATTCAAAGAGCCAGCGGCAACCTGGTGTAACAGAGGTTTCCATAGATGGGTAAGCGAACCATCAACAAGGGTAATGCGGGCGCGGGCTTTTCTGCCAAGTTTTCGACCAAGTTGAGTGGCCAATACCAGACCGCCTGCGCCGCCGCCAACGATTACAATGCGGTGACTATTATCTTCTGACATGGATTAATCATTCCTAAGGTTATAGGTTATAGAAAGTATGCTCTGCTTATATGAAAGGGATATGGATCAAGAATCATTGCGGGGGTAAATCAAGGTGCGATTATAAAGTATACTGACGTATTTTGCCATGGTCTTGCCTGGCACTGCCAGCTATGGGAGATATAACCAGAAATGCCTTGTTAAGCATGTCATCGTTAGTTGATAAAGCTTTAACCAGTTTGAAAAACACCTATACTTAACCAATTGATTCAAAAGGAGTTATTAAAAACCTGAATGATAGGCACCTGATGAAAAAATAGCTGATCGCCCCGTTCGTTTGGATCCCTGTTTTTATGGTCAATATGTTGCTGCCAAGATTTTCCTACTGATGAATGCCCCAGGTAGAGCTGCAACACTGTTTATCTTGATGGGTTTGCTCATTGTTATAATAATCCAACCCCTTGTCCAGGTCTGATTGCTGCTCTTCGAGTGAATCTTAGACCTTTCGACGCAGTGCCGACCGCCATCATCATTGTTGTAATGAGGAGAAAATATGGAAAGGTCTAATTTATTTTCAATCAAATAATGAATCGCATGTTCGAAGGTGCCGCTTTGAAGTTGCGCTAACTAACTGATCACGACCATCGAGTGTTGATCGTAGTTATAAGGTATGAATTTTGGCATGGTTAACACTGTGTGTTGGATGCCGGTATTTGATCAAATTATTAGGGGAAAAGGGGTTTTTCTACAGCCTCAACGCCCGACATAAGGCGCGGCGGCAACTTGCGTCACTTGTTTGGAGGTCTGTTCTAGCCCGCGTTAGGGAGCTTCGGATAGCGGGTCAGGGGCACCGGGCCTTTTTCGGTGATCCAGATCGTATCCTCCACACGCACGCCATAGTCTTCGCGGTAGATTCCGCAATTACCGATGCCCAGAACCATGCCGGCCATTACCTGTTCGATCTGCTGCTCACCGTGGATTACAGCGTGCCCGCCGGGGATAGGCGCCTCTTCGTGTTCAATGCCGACGCCATGGAATACCGGTCGCAGGAACTTGCCACCGTATCCATCGTGTTCGAGCGAGGCGGCCATCGCCTCGTCAATGCCCATCAGTGCAGCACCAGGTGCCGCAGCATCAATACCGCGCTCCTGCGCTTCGACGTAGGCTCTCAACGCGAGTGCCGCGTCAGCCGCCACAGGTTCAACAAGGAAAGTCCGACACAGGTCTACCGTGTAGCCGCTCACAATCGGTGCGAGATGCACCTGAACTACCTCACCGGCTAGAACGGGCTTCACGGAAGCGGGGCCGTGCGCCATGGCCGACCGCCATCCCGAAGCGACATAAGTTGCGGATGCCCAGCCCTCGGCCCCGGCTTTGCGCATCGCCAGCTCCGCTTCCCCAGCGATGTCGATCTCGCGCACACCAGGCTGCAGTGCACGCAACGCCGCGCCCATTCCCTCGTCGGCTACTTTGCCGGCAGCTGTCAGACAATCGATCTCCGTCGCATCCTTAAGCATGCGAAGCTGCGAGACAATAGGCGCCGCCGGTACAACGTGCGCTTTAGGGAGGATATGCGCCGTGAAAACCTCATAGAGCGCGGCATCAAAGAAGTTCTTTTCAATGGCTATAGTCGCCTCCGTGAGATCGAGCTCCGCGAGCACATCACGAAAGCCGTGAAACATATCGGCTTCGCTTCGAAACACGCGAATGTCGGTTGCGGCGGAAGCGCGGCGAACACTGGCCAGGTCGCATTCCGGCACGGCAACGACACAATGCCCAGCACGGGTGAGCAGCGCAAGGGCACAGGGCCGGCCATCGCCGGTTATATAGGCAAGGTTTGCGGGTTTCATCAGGAATAGAGCATCAATGCCATCACGATCCATCAAGACTGCCGCACGCTTCCAGCGGCCTTCGAAGTCAAAGGTTGGACTATTCATAGCAATCCCCTCCTATTTGTAGCGTCCTAACGTTGAAGCTGTGCGGCGCAACTGAAGCACAGCGTAGTTTGGGTCCGAACGAGCGTCACATGAAATTCTACAATAAATCTCATCAATTTTATTGTGGTGTCGATCTGCACACCAAAACAATTTTCCTGTGTATCATCGATAACGAAGATAACATACTTAAGCCGTCCCAGCCGCGATAGCGGCTGTTATGTTTTCTTGCTGAAAAACTTTCTGAACAGAGCATTTAGATTCAGCCCTACGCCCATAAAATTTGGTTTAACATCAATAACATCCTCCACGGGGGTTGTCGACTTATAATTTTGTTCCGCCTCAAAATCGGCCAGCCATTTTCTGCCGCTCAAATTCGGCTTCACATCCAAATACTCAAGGCCATCAAAAGAGCATGCCTCAGCGGCTTCCACCAAGCCTGCATCGTACAGTTCCTTTACTAAAGACACGTCAATATCACTGGAGTCATTGGCCCTCTCAATAACTCCTTTGTCAATAATGATACGTAACAGATCTGCGTGCTTTTTCATGGTCTTCCTAAAACATAACGATAAGCGTAACTGGCGCATTTGTAGGGAGCACAGCGACCGAAAAATGCGTCCATGTTTACGCGCTGGTTAGCCCTTTTTATCCACAAACTTCAACATATGCTTTTTCGAAAGATTTTCGCAATGCCAAACCCTCGCTTGTATCTTTTGAAAGTTGTTCAATGTAACCATTAGGCCCCAACGCTGATTCCACAACATCCTCAACAAGACTCCAAATGCTTATTTGAAAATGGTTAATATCATTTTTTGTCTCATTCAATATTCTTAGATGAGCATTTCTGTCATTATGAACATATATCCATGCATATTTCTTTTCGTAATATTGTGCTATTGGCCTAGGCTGAGCCAAGTGCACCAGTTTGTGCCGAAAGACCTTTTGGATTAAATTTGCTTCTAGATCAGGGTACTTCATAAAATCTATCATGTAGTTCAATGATTTGTTCGTAACCCCGCTATCAAAGTTATTCACACAATTATTTTTTTGCTTCGAATCAGATAACGTACATTTCCAGTAAAGCGCGCCCATTAAATCAATTGTTGAAAAGCAGTATAGAAGCGCCGGAAAAGGGGCAGGCCAATTTTTTTGGCCTTCATTATCAAGAATGCAATATTTAACATCCTTTTCCAAAGAGTCCATTCTGACTTTTATAAGACTTCTTGCCTTTGTAATTGTATTGTTCAATTCCAATACGCCTGTTTTTTGTGTCAGCTGTATTTGCTTGTTAACCTGCCTGAATACATTACAACTGATTTCCCTGTTGCCTTGATGTTATTGTGTAAAGCACTTTTCCTGGCCTATTTCCTGTTTGTTTGTAGTTACCTTTTTCGTCCAGCTCAGTATAAAGGCAGAATGTTTTATTTTTATTGCTCCATTTTGTACAGATCATATTTGATTTTTCATCGATCCACCATTCTCCACTCACAGCTTCTTCACTTCCGAACTTTTTGTACGCTTTTCCGTCTGGCCCAAAGTAGAAATTTTCTGGATCATTACGCATAAAGTGCAACATTGTGATCGTCATTCCGGTGAAATAAGATTTTAGTTCATCATTAGTCAGCCGATCATCAGCGTATGCTGTTTCAAGAACAGACATGGATATAAGCAAAAACAGTATTTTCTTCATTTCTCTCTCCAAGTTAATGCTACCGGTTATTCTTTTATTATCC
>JBECKY010000065.1:0-8462 GCA_040235475.1 Pseudomonadales bacterium | reverse complement strand
AATAAGCAGTGGGATAAAACGAAAACCGACCAATAAACAGGTGGAAGTCACATTTCAAACGCTTCTTTCGTTAGATTTTGCCCCCTGTTTCACAGCCAGCTTTCTACCTGGAACCCAACAGCTCGATCATATAACCATCAGGATCCTTGACAAAGGCAAGCACAGTAGAGCCATGCTTCATGGGGCCTGGCTCCCGGGCTATTTGTCCACCTGCAGTGCGAATCCGCTCACAGGCCTGGTATACATCCTCTACCTGAATCGCGATATGGCCAAAACCATTGCCCAGCTCATAATGATCCGTCTCCCAGTTATGGGTTAACTCAATGGCGGCAGCCACCGACTCATCCTCGTAACCGACAAAGGCCAGGGTGAATTTTCCATCCGGATAATCTTTTTGGCGTAACAGTTTCATACCCAGCACATCGGTATAAAATTGAATGGACTTTTGCAGGTTAGCCACTCGTAACATGGTGTGCAGCAAACGCATAAACTGGTACCTCCCTAGCCCTGTTTAAAATTTACGCTGTTTGTTGGCGGCAATCCGCAGCCTTAAGGCATTCAGCTTGATAAAGCCTTCTGCATCCTGCTGATTATAAGCCCCGGCATCGTCTTCAAAGGTCGCAATGTTAGCGTCAAATAAATTGTCGGTTTCTGATTCCCGGCCCACAACAGTGACACTGCCTTTGTAAAGTTTAACCCTTACTTTACCGTTCACCGGATGTTGCGATTCATCTATCATTGCCTGAAGCATTTTCCGTTCAGGAGACCACCAGTAACCATTGTAAATCAAGGAGGCATAACGAGGCATTAATTCGTCCTTCAAATGAGCGACTTCCCGATCCAGGGTTATGGACTCAATCGCCCGATGAGCTTTCAGCATCACCGTACCACCTGGGGTTTCATAACAGCCCCTCGCCTTCATCCCGACATAGCGATTTTCAACAATATCCGCTCTGCCCACACCGTGCTCACCGGCCACTCGGTTGAGGTGTGCCAGCACTTGATCAGCGGCCATCGCTTTACCATCAACAGCTACAATATCACCCTTCACATATTCAAGCACAAGGTATACAGGTTTTTCCGGCGCTTTTTCCGGTGCCACGGTCCAGCGCCACATATCCTCTTCCGCCTCTACCCAGGGGTCTTCAAGAATATCGCCTTCATAAGAAATGTGTAGCAAGTTCGCGTCCATGGAATAAGGCGATTTTTTACCACGCTTCATTTCAATAGCAATGTTATGCTTTTCTGCATAGGCCAGCAAAGAAGCTCTGGAAGTTAATTCCCACTCTCTCCAGGGCGCAATGACTTTTATACCTGGGTGCAAGGCATACGCCCCTAACTCAAACCGAACCTGGTCATTGCCTTTGCCAGTGGCACCATGGGCAATGGCATCAGCCCCGGTTTCCTGGGCAATTTCCACCAGACGCCTGGCAATCAAAGGCCTGGCAATTGACGTCCCCAACAAATACTCGCCTTCGTAAATAGTATTCGCCCTGAACATTGGATAAACATAGTTACTGGCGAAATCCTCACACAGGTTTTCAATATAAATCTCTTTTACACCCATGGCCTCCGCTTTGGCACGGGCCGGCTCAACCTCTTCACCTTGACCAATATCGGCGGTAAAAGTAACAACTTCACACTGATAATGCTCCTGGAGCCATTTGACGATCACCGAGGTATCCAAACCTCCTGAGTAAGCCAGTACAACTTTCTTAATTTCTGACATGATCAAAACCTGATAATTAGATAGATAAACAGTGGTATTATACAAAACCGGATTCAGTAAAAACGCTATTTTACCCTGAAATACCCCCAATGCTAAGGCGTTAAAGGTATAATTAAAAGAAAGAAGACAGAAAGAGCAGTTCCGGGATCTTTATAATGTCACCAAGATGAAGCAGCTCAAGCGGCCGCCATCACATTAATTGCCAGCGTAAACATAAGCGACACGAAAAACCAAGCCCAGATAACAACACATGATGCAACAAACCAGCGAAAAAATTACTTTAACCCAGCCTGATGACTGGCATATTCACCTTCGTGAAGGTCCGTACCTGAAAAGCACCGTACCCGACGTTGCCCGACAGTTCGCCAGAGCCATTATTATGCCCAATTTAAAGACACCGATCACCACAGTGTCAGCGGCTTTGAATTACCGTCAGAGTATCTGCAATGCAATACCTGACGGTATGAATTTCACCCCTCTGATGACGCTATACCTGACTGACAAAACCAGCATCAATGAGATCAACAAAGCTTATCAGTCAGAGCATGTTTTTGCCGCCAAACTTTATCCAGCGGGTGCCACCACCAACTCCGATGCTGGTGTCACTCAAATTGAAAATATTTTCCCAGTGCTTGAACGCATGGAAAAGCTTGACATACCCTTACTGGTGCATGGTGAAGTAACTGACACAAACATTGATATTTTTGACAGAGAAGCGATTTTTATCGAGCAGGTATTAATCCCACTGAAAAAGCGCTTCCCAGGGCTGAGAGTGGTTCTAGAACACATTACAACAGAAAATGCAGTACAGTTTGTCCTAGATGCCGATAAATCCGTGGCTGCCACCATCACCGCCCATCACCTGCTCTACAATCGCAATCAAATGCTCGCTGGCGGTATTAAACCCCACTATTACTGCCTGCCGATATTAAAAAGAAAGACTCATCAACAAGCATTAATTCAGGCCGCCACCAGCGGCCAGGCGAAGTTTTTCCTTGGCACCGACAGTGCCCCCCATAGCCAGGCTGCTAAAGAAAGCAGCTGCGGCTGCGCTGGCAGCTACACTGCCCATGCCGCCATGGAACTATACACCCAGGTATTTGAGCAGGCTGCTGCGCTGGATAAACTTGAAACCTTCGCCAGCTTTTCGGGCCCTGACTTTTATGGTTTACCACGCAACAAAAACACGATTACATTGGAAAAATCCCCGTGGATAGTACCCGACGCACTGCCTTTTGGCGAAACAAAAGCACAGCAGCAGGAACAACTCATCCCCCTCTGTGCCGGTGAAACCCTGCAATGGAGCCTAACCAAGTACTAAAACAACCCAACTAAATAGTAGTAAAAATTAATGAACAACAGTGAGACCTTACCCTGCATTGCGCAACGCTTCCGCGGCTTTTTACCCGTAATTATCGATGTTGAAACCGGTGGCTTCAACGCCGCAAGCGATGCCCTGCTTGAAATTGCCGCCGTAACCATACGCATGGACGCCAAAGGTTACCTGGAACCCAGTGATCACTATTTTTTTAATGTACACCCCTTTCCCGGCGCCAACCTGGATAAGGCAGCACTTGACTTTACTGGCATTGATCCTAAAGATCCGTTAAGAAAAGCGGTCACTGAAGAAAAAGCCTTGGTTGATATTTTTGCACCGATCCGCTCAGCTATTAAAAGAAATAATTGCACCCGCGCCATCATGGTCGCTCACAATGCCTCATTCGACCTCGGCTTTGTTAATGCTGCTTCGGCGCGTTGCGCCATTAAGCACAACCCGTTCCACCCTTTTTCATCATTTGATACGGTCACTCTGGCCGGGCTTGCCTATGGACAAACCGTGCTGGCTAAAGCCTGTGAAGCAGCAGGCATTGATTTTGATAACCAGAATGCCCACAACGCTTTGTATGATGCAAAAAAAACCGCTGAACTATTTTGTATTATCGTCAACCGCTGGAAAATTTACGGTGGCTGGAATACAAGTACCTGAGAGCATCAACAGCTAAAAAATTGCAAAAAAAACCGTGGTTACGGCCACGGCTTTTTTCTAACATAGGTCTAACAGCTTTAAGAGCCTTGCATTATAGCTTCTCAGCATTTTCTTCCAGATAGCTTGCAACACCTTCTGGAGAAGCACCCATGCCCTTGTCACCCTTATTCCAACCGGCCGGACAAACCTCGCCATGTTCTTCAGTAAATTGCAGTGCATCAATAATACGCAGCAACTCTTCCATATTGCGACCTAAAGGCAGGTCATTAACAATTTGCGAACGCACGATGCCGTCTTTATCAATAATAAAGGCGCCACGAAGAGCAACGCCACCTTCAGCTTCTACATCATAGGCCTGACAAATTTCATGCTTTGTATCTGCCGCCAAGGTATAGCCAACAGGGCCAATGCCGCCTTTTTCTATTGGTGTATTGCGCCATGCATTATGGCTAAACTGGGAATCAATTGAGACAGCGATGACTTCAACATTACGCTCTTTAAATTGCTCAATTCGATGATCAAGAGCAATCAACTCAGAAGGACATACAAAAGTAAAATCCAAGGGATAGAAAAACAGCAGACCGTACTTGCCTTTAATTTCTTTGGACAATGTCAAACTATCAACAATTTCACCACTGCCACGAACCGCAGACACCGTAAAATCCGGTGCCGGCTTACCCACTAATACACTCATAAAATCCTCCTATCAATAATAGCTTGGTTAAAAAAAGTGCATAAATATTTTCTGCACAAGTTTACATAATAGCCAGCTCTTAATTCAAAATTGCATTAAAAGCCGGCCAATTGGAAATTTACAGGGAATAATACTTGCTACGTGCTACCCAGATGACTCTACCTATTGCTTAACCCAGGGTTTTATCTTTAGCTGTAAAAAACCGCAAGTCTGGCTTGCTCAAGTTTCGTCGGTTTCAGGTGTAGCCGCCTGAAGAATAGCTGCCAGCTCACCTTTTTGTGCAAGCTCCATGACAATATCACAACCACCTACCAAATCGCCCTTAACCCAAAGCTGAGGAAACGTTGGCCAGTTTGCATAAGCTGGCAGACTTGCTCTTATATCTGGATGTTCCAGAATGTTGACATAGGCAAATGGCACACCGACAGGTTTCATAGCATCAACCACTTGCGCAGAGAAGCCGCATTGTGGGAATTGCGGAGTACCTTTCATGTACAGAATAATGGCATTGCTTTCTATCTGTTCTTTAATGAGTTCCATGACTTCCATAGAATACCTGTTGTTTTACATCTGCCATCTCAGGCAGAGACGATACGGTTAACAAGACCACTTATCAGGGCCTGAGCCCCAATAACCGAGTATTTTGGTCAATTATAGCAGAGTTCTAAATGTCGTGAAATGCATTAACAACGCTGTTTTCAATTTCTTTACTTTCTTTCTAAGCAGACTAGTGGACAAATGGATGAGCGTAAACAGGCGCTTAGCTTATCAAAAGCATTGTCATCCTGATATTGCAAGGTTATTATAAAGGTCTTAACAAATGGCAGCTTTGGCTGCCATTTTTCGTTCTTACTGGAAACAATGACAGGCTTATGTCGAATACAGCGAAAACCAGCAGCACTCAACCATCGGATCATTCAAGGCCCTTGATGTCGACCTATGCGCGACTGCCCGTAGCATTTGAGCGCGGCCAGGGTGCATACCTGTTTGACGAAAACAACAAGCAATACCTTGATCTTTTGTCAGGTATTGCAGTGTGTGGTCTAGGGCATTGTCACCCTGCCGTAACTAAAGCAGTTAGCGAGCAAGCTGCAAAGCTGGTTCATACCTCAAACATCTACCAAATCCCAAAGCAAACCAAACTGGCCGAGAAACTGACTGCCCTGTCGGGTATGGACAACTGTTTTTTTTCCAACTCTGGCGCTGAAGCCAATGAAGCCGCAATAAAATTAGCGCGGCTTTTTGGTCATAAAAAAAATATCGATGCTCCCGCCATTATTGTTATGGACGGCTCTTTTCATGGCCGTACTCTGGCAACCCTGAGCGCAACGTCGAATCGCAAAGTTCAGGCAGGCTTTGAACCCCTGGTAAGTGGTTTTATTCGCGCCCCATTCGATGACATAGACGCACTAAAAACCATTGCTGGCAACAATCAAAATGTTGCCGCGATTCTGGTTGAACCGATACAGGGCGAAGGCGGTATTAGAATACCCCAGCCGGATTACTTAAATAACTTACGCCAACTTTGCGACGAACATGACTGGTTATTAATGCTCGACGAGATCCAAACGAGTAATGGCAGAACCGGCAAACTTTTTAATTATCAGCATAACAACATTCTGCCTGATGTAGTTACCACGGCCAAAGGCCTGGGCAACGGTGTACCTATTGGGGTTTGCCTGGCATCAGGAAAGGCAGCCGATCTGTTTCAAGTCGGCAACCACGGCTCGACCTACGGCGGCAATCCCTTAGCTTGTACTGCCGGGCTAGCAGTACTGGAAACCTTAAGCGCTGAAAACCTGATTGCGCGAGCAGCGGAGCTTGGCAAACGGATACTTGCTGGCCTGCAAATAAAACTTAAAGATCAGCCCATGGTGGCGGATATACGCGGCCAGGGTTTAATGTTGGGTATAGAGCTCAATCAGCCCTGCCAGATTTTAATGGCACAGGCTCTGGATCAGGGCATACTGATCAACGTAACTGCCGAACGGGTAATTCGACTCTTGCCGCCATTAATTCTTAGCAATGAACAAGCCGATGAAGCTGTCGAAAAACTTACTGATTTAATAAATAATTTCGCAGCCCACAGCGGCTGAGTTCATCAGCCGCTGACTTAAACATCGTCTTAATCAAACTATTTTAAATACGGAAAATAAAATGGCTGTCAGGCATTTTCTCACATTGCAGGATTTATCCAGCCAGGAGCTGGATGTAATCATCGCCCGCGCCATTGAATTAAAAGCCAAACAGAAAAAAAGAGAAATTTTTGAACCTTTCAGAAATCATGTATTAGCGATGATTTTTGAAAAATCCTCCACCCGAACCCGCGTGTCTTTTGAAGCCGCAATGACACAGCTTGGTGGCTCCGCCATCTTCCTCTCCAGCAAGGACACCCAACTAGGTCGCGGCGAACCGGTAGAGGATTCCGCACGGGTATTATCACGCATGGTGGATATTATTATGATCAGAACATTCGATCACGCCATGCTTGAACAATTTTCCGCATATGCAAGCGTACCTGTTATCAATGCTCTCACCGATCATTATCACCCCTGCCAATTGCTTGCCGATATACAAACTTTTGTGGAGCACCGCGGCAGTATTCAAGGTAAAAAAGTCGCCTGGATAGGTGATGGCAACAACATGTGCAACTCTTATATCAATGCAGCTGCACAATTTGATTTTGAATTAAGCATTGCCTGCCCTGAAGGCTATGAACCTCTAAAAGAACTCACCAGCAAATACAGCGAAAGAGTCAATATCGTTAGAAAGCCCTTGGATGCGGTTAAAAATGCTGACTTGGTTGTAACCGATGTATGGGCCAGCATGGGGCAGGAAAGCCAGCAGGAGCAGCGACTAAAACAATTCAGCGACTATCAGGTTAATCCGGCACTCATGGATCACGCCAATGCCAAGGCATTGTTCATGCATTGCCTGCCCGCCCATCGCAATGAAGAAATCAGCGCTGGCATGTTGGATGACAAACGTTCCGTAGTCTGGGATGAAGCTGAAAACCGTTTGCACGCCCAAAAGGCTTTAATTGAATTCCTGTTAAATAGCAACCGTCAATAGGCACCTGAATGACGGCTGAAACAAGCATTGAAAAAACCGCTGAAACAATTATCTCTCTGCACCAGGTTGACGGCGGCTATGACCATCAAGTAATTGTTCAAGACATCAACCTAGCCGTTAATCGCGGCGAAATCATTTCTCTACTTGGCCCCAGCGGCAGCGGTAAAACCACAATTTTACGTGCCCTGGCAGGCTTTGACCCGATTTTTAATGGCGAAATTTCCCTACGCAACCAAGTCATTTCAAAAAAGGGATTCACCCTGGCTCCTGAACACAGAAAAATCGGCATGGTTTTTCAGGATTATGCTTTATTCCCACACCTAAGCGTCTTTGAAAATATTGCCTTCGGCTTAAAAGGTAAATCCCGGCAGGAAAAGCAAAGTCAAGTTAACGAACTGCTAACGATGGTTAATCTGCTGGACACTGCCCAACGCTACCCCCATGAGCTATCGGGTGGCCAACAGCAGCGTATAGCCCTGGCTAGGGCTCTGGCTACCACGCCTGAAATATTGCTGATGGATGAGCCTTTTTCCAACCTGGATATTGAGTTACGTCGCCGCTTGAGTGCGCAGGTCTGTGCAGAATTAAGACAAAGAAATATCACCTGCATTCTGGTCACCCACGACCAGGATGAGGCCTTTACTGTTTCGGACAGCATTGCCGTTTTAAAAGCTGGCGTTTTGCAGCAGTGGAATACACCCTACGAACTTTACCACAAACCCTGCAATCGCTTTGTTGCGACATTTATTGGCCAGGGTAGTTTTATTCGCGGCACGGTTATCGACAAACAGACTATTAAAACCGAAGCAGGCGCCCTGTCGACTAACAGCACAGGTAATTGGACTAAGGGCTGTTCGGTGGATGTGTTGATTCGTCCTGATGATGTTATGCTTGATGTGAGTTATCCGCAAAAAGCCCACATCACTGAAAAGACTTTTCACGGCGCGGTAACACTTTACAAATTACGTTTGCCCAGCGGC
>JBECKY010000048.1:0-40481 GCA_040235475.1 Pseudomonadales bacterium | reverse complement strand
TTTTTTTATGACGCCGGGATCCGCCCCGTTAGCCAGTAGATTTCTTGCCTGTTCCCGCCTCTGTCTGGCTTCGGCAAGGGAGATATCCGGATATGAGCCAAATGAAAGTTTCTTTTCCTTACCCTCGAAACGGTATTTGAAATTCCAGAGCTTACCGCCGGTAGGAGTGACAAGAAGGAAAAGGCCCCACCGTCAAATAACTTTATGGGCTTTTTTGTCGGCTTAACGGTTCTGACTTTGGTGTCAGTGAGCGGTGCAATCCTCCTTGGCATGGCGGTTTCCTCCGTTTTTGGGGGCTTCCGTTTTGCTTTGGGGGCTTTTTGCCTTAAAAAAGGCCCCCAAAAACCTCGGATTTCACTATATCGTATTATGTCGTGCCGGACAAAGGAAAAAGAAAAGGCCCGTAATTTCGGGCCTTTTCGGACAGTATCGGATGATACTGTTTATGCAAATGGTGGCGATGCAGGGACTTGAACCCCGGACACCACGGATATGAGCCGTGCGCTCTAACCAGCTGAGCTACATCGCCATATATAAAAACGTATAAAAACGGTTCTGGTAAACCGTGGTACTTAGCAATTTTTTGGTGGATTTGTCAACTGAAAAGTAGAGTCCTTCCATCAATGTACATTAACAGAAGGACTCAATATGTCAACTGCCTGAGGGCAGGGTGGATTACATCATGCCGCCCATGCCGCCCATGCCGCCCATGCCGCCCATGCCACCCATGTCAGGCGCATTTTTTTCTTCTGGCAGATCCGTAACCATCGCTTCGGTTGTTAGCATCAAACCAGCAATGGATGCGGCGTTTTGCAAAGCTGAACGAGTAACTTTTGTAGGGTCAAGAATACCCATTTCAACCATATCACCGTACTCGCCTGTTGCAGCATTGTAACCAAAGCTACCTTCACCTTTTTTAACGTTATCAACAACAACAGAGGCTTCTTCACCAGCATTCGCAACAATCTGACGCATAGGCGCTTCCATAGCTCGAACAGCTAAAGCAATACCCACGTTCTGGTCTTCATTATCACCTTTGGTTTTCTGTACTTTTGACAGCACACGAATTAAGGCGACGCCACCACCAGGCAATACACCTTCTTCAACAGCGGCTCGGGTTGAATGCAAGGCATCTTCCACTCGAGCTTTTTTCTCTTTCAGCTCAACCTCAGTGGCAGCACCAACCTTAATCACTGCAACACCACCAGCCAGTTTAGCCACACGTTCCTGCAATTTTTCACGATCGTAGTCAGAAGAAGTTTCTTCTATTTGTGCGCGAATTTGTGCTACACGTGCCTCAATGTCATTACTGGCACCAGCACCATCAATGATGGTAGTGTTTTCTTTATTGATTGAAATACGCTTAGCTGTACCTAAATCATCTAAAGTCGCGCTTTCAAGGCTCAAGCCAACTTCTTCAGAAATAACAGTAGCACCAGTTAAAATCGCAATGTCCTGCAACATTGCTTTGCGACGATCACCAAAACCAGGCGCTTTAACCGCAGCGGCTTTAACAATACCACGCATATTGTTTACCACTAAAGTGGCCAGTGCTTCGCCTTCTACGTCTTCTGCAATAATCAGCAAAGGTTTGCCGGCTTTAGCAACGCCTTCCAGAATAGGCAGCATTTCGCGAATGTTGGAGATTTTTTTATCTACCAACAAAATTAACGGCGACTCCAGCTCAGCTGTCATGTTGGCCTGATCATTGATAAAATAGGGAGACAGGTAACCACGATCAAACTGCATGCCTTCAACCACATCCAATTCGTTTTCCAGGCTACTGCCTTCCTCGACTGTAATAACCCCTTCTTTACCAACCTTGCTCATGGCTTCGGCAATAATATCACCAATATTACTGTCACTGTTGGCAGAAATGGTTCCCACCTGGGCAATAGATTTATCATCAGCACAAGGCCGCGATAAGGCTTTCAAAGCTTCTACGGCAGCGATCACAGCCTTATCGATCCCGCGCTTCAAATCCATAGGGTTCATGCCTGCAGCAACAGCTTTGAAGCCTTCTGTCAAAATTGACTGGGCCAATACTGTTGCAGTTGTGGTACCGTCACCCGCTGTATCAGAAGTTTTAGAAGCAACTTCTTTAACAATCTGAGCGCCCATATTTTCAAACTTGTCAGCCAACTCGATTTCTTTAGCGACAGACACGCCATCTTTTGTAATGGTAGGTGCGCCAAATGATTTATCGAGAATCACATTACGGCCTTTAGGCCCTAAAGTCACTTTTACTGCATCAGCCAAAGTGTTTACGCCTCTAAGCAATTTGCGGCGAGCTTCATCGCCAAATACTAAGTCTTTTGCCATCTTTATATTCCTTACTAATAACTTATGTTAATCGGTAACTATCTGGTTGCGGTTCAATCTGCGGCTAAAAAATCCGCGTTTAAGAAAGAACACCTAAAATTTCTGATTCATTCAAAATAAGCAGTTCTTCACCGTCAATTTTGACGGTATTGCCACTGTATTGGCCAAACATCACTTTATCCCCAACTTTAACATCCAGCATGCGGACCTCACCGTTATCCAGAATACGGCCATTACCCACTGCAATCACCTCTCCACGAGATGGTTTTTCAGCAGCAGAGCCAGGCAAAACAATACCACCTGCTGATTTGGTTTCCTCTTCTTCACGCCGAACTACAACGCGATCATGTAAAGGACGAATTTTCATTAATGTCTCTCCTCAAATCGTTTATGTTTGATCACTCGTTTATATAAAGTCAGCAGGCTCATTTAGCCCACCACCCAAAGCTTTGGTAAGTTTTTACTCACTAACTTAGCATCCTGAACCGCTGTTGATTGTTGTTCTTTCAGGCTTGCTCAAACTCCAGTACGAAGCCGATTGACGCCTATCAACAAAGCTTAGGATGCCAAATTAGCACTCTCCACCTTAGAGTGCTAATAATAGTCCAGAGTACAGACCAGTCAAGTAAATCAGCACATTTAAACTTCTTTTAGTTGATTACTAACTGAGATGGACCCCATTCAGCAGCTTAGATGGGGGCTGCGCCTTAAAATTCAAGTACTGCATGGGAAGTTTTCTACTATAACTTAAACTCTAAGGAATCTCTGAATAAGCCTGGGCGCTAAAAGATTGAGGGCTAAGATTTTCAAATACAAGGCATAAAAGGCAGGCTCTACCCAATACGCTTCGCGGGGCAGGCTTCTACCCAATTATTACTCATAATGAATGTAATAATAAGTTCAAGCTTAATGTAACGTCGTTTTATTATCCGGGCGGCTCTCAGAATCAACCTTGAAGTCTACATCAATGGTACTGGAGTCATCGTAACCTGATCGTTTTTTTTCCTGAGGCCGATAAAAATCAACCCTTTCAGCATAAAAACTACTCTCTGAAGAGCCCCGACCACCCCTGGAAAAAAACTGCAATATACTGTTTTTAATGATACTACGCGCCAGCCAGCGGCGGCTTGAAGGGAACAAAAAAGTAAAACCCACAGCATCGGTCACAAATCCTGGGGTTAATAGCAAGGCACCACCGATTAATAATAAGCCCCCCTCAATTAACTCAACATCGGGAGCATCACCCAAGGCCAGCTTTTGCTGAATACGCTGAAGGGTGAGAAAACCTTGTAAGCGCAATAAAGCCACACCTAAAACAGCGGTCAAGACCACCAGCGCCAGGGTAGGTAATATACCGATGTACCCGCCTACCCAGATCAACACGCCCATTTCGACAATAGGGACGGTAAGAAACAATAAGAACAATAGCCTAAACAAAATCACCTCGTTATGCGTTATGTCAGAATGTGGGACGCCACGCATGTAATAGGCAAAGAACGCCTTGATTCATTGAAGAAAAACGGCAAGCGCGGTACAGATTAAAGCTTTCCACAGACAGACTAAAAACCGTATTACTTTATATATGGGGTATAGATCGGTATTATGCAAGCCTTTGGATTCCAGCACTATCTCTTTTATCTATCAATACTGAGGGGACAACAATGGAAATTAAAGGCAAAACCATCGTTATTACCGGAGGCGGTAGAGGCCTTGGCCGCGCCATGGCCGAAACATTTGCTCAGCAAGGTGCAAACCTGGCCTTGCTGGATTTAAATGCAGAGAGCTTAAAGGCCTCCGCCGAGCTATGCCAGCAAGCAGGTGCCAAAGCTAACACCTATATCGCCAATGTAGCTGACGAGCAACAAGTGGAAGAGGCTTTTGCAAAGATCAAGGCCGACTTTGGCCAAATCGATGGCTTAATCAACAATGCTGGGATTATTCGTGATGGCTTACTGGTGAAATATAAAGACGGCCAGATAGAAAAGCGCATGACCCTGGCACAATGGCAAACGGTTATGGACGTGAACCTGACTGGCGTATTTTTATGCGGAAGAGAAGCCGCCACGCACATGATAGAACAAGGAAACCCTGGGGTTATTATCAATATATCCAGTGTCTCCCGAGCCGGAAACATTGGCCAAAGCAATTACTCTGCAGCCAAGGCAGGCGTAGCGGCCATGGCTGTTACCTGGGCTAAAGAACTCGCCAGGTACAATATTCGATCAGCAGCTATTGCCCCAGGCTTTATTCATACTGAAATTCTGGATGCGATGAAAGCCGATGCATTGGATAAAATGGCGGCGGGCATCCCTTTAAAACGTATCGGCAAACCTGAGGAAATAGCGCAATCCGCACTGTTTATTTTTGAAAATGATTACTTCACTGGCCGAGTGATAGAAACAGACGGTGGAATAAGGCTTTAACGGCCAACCCAGCGTGTACCTTCTTCCTTGTTAGAGCAGGTAAATCGCTCTTCAAAGCCGCTATAACTGCCTAAAGGCATCGACCATGTTCACATTTGAGCAATCTTTTTACTCTTTGGCCTTGATCGAATGTTAGTATCAAAGCTTAAATTCTGAAAAACAATATTATTCAAAGACTTAAAATAAATCTTTCGACAAGCTTGTCTTTATCCCATTGAAAAACAACAAAGCGGTTTAATAATACTCTATGCCCACAGCCACCAAATCCATTTGGCAAGCATTGCTTAACCGCCGCATGCTGATTTGTATTTTCATCGGTTTCAGTTCTGGTCTTCCCTATTTTGTGTTTTACAACTTAATCCCCGCATGGTTAAGCACCGAAGGCGTTAGCTTAAGGGAAATTGGTTTGTTTGCCTTGGTCAGTTTCCCTTACACCTGGAAATTTCTTTGGGCTCCGGCCATGGAGCGTTTTATCCCACCTTTTTTGGGTCACCGTCGCGGCTGGATGTTGATTACGCAGCTTGCATTGGTTATCAGTATCGCCGCCCTGGGTTTTCTTCAACCAGAAATGTCTATTGTACTAGTGGCCTGGTTAGCCGGTGCCATAGCCTTTTTTAGTGCCAGCCAGGATATTGTGCTAGATGCTTACCGAAGAGAGCTCCTGCCCGATGATGAACTGGGCCTGGGCAATTCAATTCATGTCACAGCTTATCGGGTTTCTGCACTTATTCCCGGGAGCTTAGGGCTTATCCTGGCTGATCACATCCCCTGGAGAGAGGTTTTTGTTATTATTGCCGCTTTTATGTTTGTCGGCATTGTACTAACAGCGCTTATCAGTGAAGCGCAAAAAAATGCGGTGATGCCGCGTAATTTTAAAGAAGCCGTGATTAATCCTTTTAGCGAATTTATTAATAGAAAGGGTTGGCGCTCGGCATTGCTGATTTTGGGATTCATGTTTCTATACAAGCTGGGCGACACTATGGCTACGGCCTTGTCCACTCCCTTTTACCTGGATCTTGGCTTTAGCAAAACTGAAATTGGCGTTATTGCCAAAAATGCTGCACTGTGGCCTGCAATTATTGGCGGCCTATTAGGTGGTTTGCTAATGGTTAAAACAGGCATTAACCGAGCCTTGTGGTTATTCGGTTTTGTCCAGATTGTTACTATCCTTGGATTTGCAGCGCTGGCAGAAATAGGCAATAACAATTTGGCCCTGGCCACTGTAGTCGCTTTGGAATATTTGGGCGTTGGCCTGGGAACTGCTGCCTTTGTCGCCTTTATTGCAAAATCCACCAGCAAGCATCATGTGGCCACTCAATTTGCATTATTTACCGCGTTTGCAGCAACTCCTCGCACCTTCGCCAATGCCATTACCGGGTATTTGGTTGAAGGCTACGAACAAGACAATGTGCTCACCCAAACACTAGCACTGCTGGGACTGCCCGAAAACGGCATGGGCTGGACTAACTTTTTCCTTTTTTGTACCGCCATGGCAATACCCGGCATGCTCATGCTGCTCAAGGTTGCTCCCTGGAATGGCGAAAATAAAGGCAGCATGGCTATAGAAAACAGCGCCACAAGTGTAGAAGGTAAAAGCGTCCTGTAAGCAGCAAACAAGCAATGCTTGTTATTTTTGCAGAAAATGAATCAAAATTTATCAAAAAATACTCAATACCAAGCCCTTCCAGCTACATTTAGTTACAAATTTGCTGTTTTTTTCAGTTCCAGGCTGCTTGATAAGCATGATGAGTACGTTTAGTATCAAAGCTCAATTACGGCGTCCGGGTGTTTCGGGTTAAATAATTGAACATTAGAATAAATCGCAAAATAATTAAAAATCGATAATAAAAAGGAGCAACCCATGAAATTTTATTCATTAGCTAAAAAACGTATTACTGGCCAAGGCATGTCAGAATATTTGATTATTATCGGACTGGTAGCGGTGGCTGGCATTGGTGTAATGTCCTTCTTTGGCCAAACGGTTCAAAATCAGGTAGCGGGTATGTCGTCTGAAATTGCAGGGCAAGATGCCGCCGCTCAAATTGGACAAGCTGCTACAACAGCCGCAGCGGCTGACACCAGCGCTCAAATCAACACAACTCTGGCTAACTACAACACAAAACAATAATAGCAAACACTCTTGAGTGCTGACACAAGTGTGTAACGGACTTTAGCGCTCCCTGTTATTTTGCACGCTCAGAGCTGATTTGATTCAAAGTCAAATCAGCTCCTGTAGTAATCAGTCACAGCAATACATCAGTGAAAGTGGCTTTAAACTCTGCTAATACTGAACACTAAACTAAACCACCAACGCCCAGTATTAGATAAATGTGCATGCCAGGATTCGCTTGGGTTTTAGGTGTTTGAATAACCAAGCAGAGTCTCACAGTAAGTTTTTTACTGCGAGTTATCTTACCTGTTCTTTCTAATACCTCCTTACCAAGCTCAAGGCAGAATAGCCAGCTTTCTGGCTTTGTGTACTTTGGATACCTTTAAGTTAGTCGACACTGAAAATGCTTAGCAGCCTGAATTTATGGGCAAAAGTCATGGCTAGCTAATCAGTGGCTAAATGTCTGCAAAACTAACATGATCCAGGCGTCAGGGTGATAATGAAAAACATAAAAATAAACCGGTCAAAAGGACAAATCATTATCGGCGCACTGGCTATCATGCTTGTGGCTGGAATTTTGTTGGTCATGCTGTTTAACAATGGCTTGGCCTTACGTGAAAAAACCCGCTTGATTAACGCCGCTGATGCGGTTGCTTACAGCGAAGGCGTGATCACCGCACGCCGCTTAAATTTTTTGGCTTACACAAATCGCTCGGTGCTGGTTAATCATTTAGCCGCCGGTCATGCTGTCAGCTATATGTCCTGGCTACGATATATAACAAACACCTGGCAGGCAAATCCGGCATTCTACAACTACGACACACTCCCCAGGCTTACTGTAAAGCTTTTTATGGGTATTACTTTACCCACTGTTTCCAATAATTTGGCTGATTATCAGGATGAGGTTTCGGCATTTTTACAAAACATTACTGCGGCCAATGCTGCGCTGTCTGCGGCACAAGCGAATGCCCTTGACAACACCCTGGCAGTGAATGCTGAAGTAAGAAATAACACGGCTGCGGCGTTTAACTTACCCAATGAAGCCGCCAACCCTATCCGTATCAACAACCCCCAGGATCTGCTGAATACCATCGCCCTGGCTGCTGATATCGGTGACAACACCCTCGCCAATGAATTAGACAACATTAATAACGGTGCTGAAGACGCGGCTTTAATAGGTTTTGTGCAAATGGCAAATAACAGTACCGACTTTCTTCAGATGACTAACAGCGCCATCGACATTAACAACCCAAACCAAATACCCAGTGGTCACTGGTTTAATGCCCGCGACTGGCGCACCGACCCCGGTGTGGGCGATGGCAGAATCAGGAGCTTCACCACTGACACCGTTGATGCCGACTGGCAAGCTAGTGATTCGGTCACCTCCGCAGATGGGGCGACCACCTACACCGGCCAGGCATCTGCCCTGGCGCTGGATCCCGGCTATATGCCCTTGGTAAATATTCATCCAGGCTTACCCAATAACGCCGAAGGCCTACCGGCCATACCGGCTCTGACAAGAACGGTATTGGCTGCTAAAACCCTAAATGCCCAAAACCTCATCGCCGCAAACCCGAATGATCAAAACCAAACAGGGCTGCGTTCATTTGACACTATAGAGCATCGTGATGACCAGGATAATCTCCAAGCCCCCATTGTGCTAACAGCACACGCACGTGCAGAAATATTTTACCAGCGCCCACAGCCAAGGCCATTGGATTCATTTGCCTTTGCAAATACCGGAGCCGGCCTTGTGGAATATGCTAATCTGTACAATCCCTTCTGGCAGGTGAGGCTGGTGAGCGTACCAACAGATTATTAATTGACATATAAAAATAAATCTATAAAAACATGAACATAATTTTTATAAGCCAAAAGCAATACTCAAAAAAAAGACCCCAAACATACTTGGGGGCATCTAAACCATGGCGGCAAGCAGGTCAGGCCATGGTTGAATTTTTTTCAGTCATGCTGGTTTTGATCCCATTATTCTGGGCTGTTTTCACGCTGGGTAAATTTCTGGATTTCGACAATGCCGGCAGACAGGCTGCTCGCTATGTAAACTGGGAGCAAACCGTTGGCAGGACTATTGCCAACATCACTGCCAATGATGAAGTACGTCAGCGATTCCTGCAATCACCATTGGGCGGCCTTGATCCCGACATTCTTAATCAGCCATTATTAAACCCCTTGTGGAGCATGCCGGCTTTAAGCAGGCCCCCCAGCGATGCCTACTTTATTGTTGATCCCAATCAGCCGGTGGTGATTAACCGCAACACTATTGTTGCACCAGGTTTGACTTCTGTAGCAGGCATCCCTGGTAACGAGAACACTATCATTCAAAGCATAAACGTTAATATTCCATTGGATACCCTACCCTGGGAGTTAAGCCAATATCCAGACAAGCCAGTTGTAGCTAATGCCCCAAATATCATAAGCTATCAAGCGGCACTACTAAGCAATACTTTTACACCAAACAGTGAAAAAGATATTAGACTCCAGTTACCCGCAGCCAAAACCATGGGCAGCCTTGACACCGCGGGTGCTGAGACTGTTTTAGCCCTTTTTGATGCGACAGGGATCCTGGTTAATTTTTTTGGTATACGATCCTACCCCTATGCCGAAGTTTGGGATCATAATTTTTTAACTTTTTTTGACACCACAGCTAATTCAGCTATTTTACCTGACTCAAGGTTGCAGTAAACATACGATGTACAGAGCACATACAACCAATAAGAAATTATTGCTGATTTTTTTGCTAGCAGCCTCCATTCAGTTTATTGCCGGCGCTGCTCATGTGCTTGCAAAAGAACTTGAAATACCTCCACCGCCGAAAATACAGCTTATGCCCGGCGCCCAATCAAGCTGGATCGCACCTAGAATGTTGCAAAATGGCATTCCCATGAGTATTTTGCAATTTTCATACCCCGGCAGTGTGGCAAGCATTGAGTCGTACTATAAAGAATACCGGGCCAATAAAGCGATCAACATTGAGCACCTAGGTAGTAAAACTGTTATTGCTTATGAAGAAAACGGTTATTTTTATTCTATCCATATTAGCAATACGGATGATAACGGCCACTTAGGAACAAATGGGCAAATCGTCGCAACCAAACTAACTCAAGCCATTAGCCCCGCGAGAACAGCGTTACCGGTAATGCCGGGCAGCCATATTATCAGCAAAACAAATGCCCTTGATGGTAATACTGATTCAGAAACACTGATGCTTAGCAATCATCATTCAATGCAAGCAAACTATCGGTACATGGACCAAAACCTTAAACAACAAGGCTGGATAAAAAGTGTAGAGGCTTCGGCTGCTGATGCTGCGGCAAGTCAGCAACTGGTTTACGACAAAAACACTCAAAGCTTACAAGTCACTTTATTCCCCTTACAAAAAATAACAGATGGCCATACCGGTATTCTTATACACTGGGTAAAATAATTTCAACTGAATGATTTAAAACAGATACTTATATATTTTACATGCACTTATTAAAAATCAGCCGACCACAATTTTTAAAACAAAAAGGGAGTGCAATGACCGAATACGCCGTAGTGCTGCTTTTTATGTCTATAGTCTTCTATTGGGCGGTTATTGAAGGCGTAACCATTGAAATCAATCAAAACAATTTGCCAGTGACCTTAAAAACACCAGCTCTAAGCCAAACCCTGGCAGACCATGAAGAAAATTTTATTAATACCTTAAGTATGCCTTAATAGCTTTTAATGGCGTTTTAACCGAAATAAGATACTAACAAAATATGAATACAAATCGTTTAACCATTGCCTTACTGTGTGGCGCAGTACTAGCCGGCTTGGCAGGCTGGTACTTATCCAATCGTTTTATTGAAGATTCTCTCGAAAGTTATAAAGAAAAATTTGATAAAGGCCACGAGAAAATAAAAGTAGTGGTTGCCGCCACAGACCTTCCCGCCGGCGTAAGTATAACCGCATCCAACGCGGTATTGCGCGAAATGCCTAAAGCTTATGTGCACAAAAACGCCATCACGGAATCTACATTTTCACAAATCGTCGGCCGACAACTGCTTTACGCACTGGGATCAGGAGACCCTATACTTTCCGCACATGTTTCTTTATCAGAATATCGGAGTTTTTCCGACGTTATCCCTAAAGATATGCGGGCTATCACCATTCCCGTTGACAGCCTAAACTCCATATCCGGGTTTTTATCCCCGGGGAACTTCGTTGACTTGCTAATCACATTACGTAGCGGCAGCAAACCCCAAACGACCCAACTATTATCAGCGGTTAAAGTCATTGCCACTGGTCAAAATATTGATAACGGGATGGCTCCGACAAGAAATTTCAATGAGATAACCCTGGGCGTTACGCCTCTCGATGCCGCTAGAATCACCCATGCCATGAGCATCGGGAAAATTAC
This sequence comes from Pseudomonadales bacterium, assembly GCA_040235475.1. Classification (GTDB taxonomy): domain Bacteria; phylum Pseudomonadota; class Gammaproteobacteria; order Pseudomonadales; family UBA3067; genus JBECKY01. Next base: position 29,221 of record JBECKY010000048.1, on the reverse strand, counting down.
CGTTGTTTTACGTACCCAGGATAATACTTCAGCATCTACGAAACACACCATTGATGAAAGCAACTTAATTGACAATAGAAAAAAAATACAACCTAGAAAAGAAAAAGACTTTGAAGTTATTAGAGGTGGTAAATAATGCAAGTAGCCGGTCGCTTAAACACTGTTCTAAAATTTTTAAGTATATCTTTTTTAGTATTTAATATTCACCATGCTTTTGTTTATGCTGAGGAAAACGATGAAAACATTGAGGTTATTTCTATTGTCTCTGGCAGGACACAAACGGTCAATTTTGAAAACATTCTACGGGTTTCGATTGGCCACCCTGACATTGTAAACGTTAAGAAAATCAACGAAAACGAACTCTTATTTACCGGCCTTAAACCTGGAGTCACCGACCTACGGCTTTGGTCAAAAGACAATAAAGAGAAACAGTATTTGCTTCGAGTCACCAATCCCTGGCTACAAACCCTGGAAACCGCTCAAAATATTGTTGCTGACATCGAAGGCGTTTCAGCCAGAGAAGATAACGGTGTTATTTATATTGAGGGCCGACTGTTTAGAGAACGGGACACGACCATCATTAACGATATGAAGAAAAAACTTCGCAATGAAATCAACAAAGGCTATGTTGTTTTTCGGGTTGACGAACCCAGCGTTAATTTAAAAGCCATGATCATGCTTGATGTTAAAGTTGTGGAAGTCCGCCGTAACAACCTCAAAGATATCGGCATTGAGTGGAGCAGGGTTTTTAACGGGCCTTTCTACGAAGTATTGGGGGAATTTGAAGGCAGCGGAAGTTTTAATAAGCTCAGCTCTTTTTTCGGCTTTGGCCTTGAAGAAGGCACCACCGAACCTTTTACAGAAATAGGCTCAACAATAAGACTGCTGCAAGAAAAAGGCTTGGCAAGAATGCTGGCTCAACCAAAACTGGTGACTCGAAGTGGCTCTGCAGCTGAGTTTGTTTCTGGTGGCGAAGTTCCCATACCCCTTGTAGATTCGCGTTCAGGCAACATTGACGTTGAATTCAAAAAATACGGCGTGCTGTTAAATATTGAGCCTTTCTCCGATCCGGACGGTTTTATTGCCGCTACCGTAGAAGTTGAAGTCAGTGATATAGACCGAGCAGTTTCGGTCCTTGGCATTCCCGGCTTTATCACCAGGCGGACTAAATCAGAGGTTAATATGCGCTCTGGCCAAACGCTGGTGATATCAGGCATGCTCAATAACACAAATAATAAATCAACAGGCAAGGTTCCCGGCTTGGGTTCCATTCCAATTATTGGTGAACTATTCAAAACTCGACTCTTCAGCCAGGCCAAGACTGAGTTGGTGGTTTTCGTTACCCCGAGCCTGATTGATATTGATTCTGTGCAAAACCTTGAGCTTATCGAGCACGCCAACAAGATCACCAAGGACTCTGAAAAAGAACTGAAATTCAGTATTTTTGATTAAGCAGGTAACTCATGTTTGTTTTTGACATTGTAGATGCTTACAACAACAAAACCCATTACAAACTCAAAACCGGAGAGTATACCCTGGGCAAGGGGGATAACTGCGATATTATTTTAAGCGATGGTCATGTTTCAAGAGAACATGCCAGTCTGACAGTTAGCACTGACAAGGTTGTCCTGGCAGATAAAGCAAGTACCAATGGCACTTGGTTTAATGGCAAAAAAATAAAAAAACCTATCGCTTTGAATAACGGCGACGAAATTTTTATGGGCAAACTGGTGTTGATTGTTCAACAACTCAATGCTCCAACTATACAAGCCTCCCCAAAAAAGCCTTTTGCACAAAGCGCACCTTCTGTAACAACGATCTCCAAGCGGGAAAGCGAAGAAGTAATAGCGTTAAAGCGTAAAATTCATGGCCTGATTCTGGAATACCTTGACCTGAGAAAGCGCGCAAATCTTCAGGATATGTCAGAAGAAGAGCTGCGTGAAGAAACTATAAAAGCTACTCACGAGGTTATTAATCAAAATATCGCAGAAATCCCGGCTGAAATCACCAAGCAACGCCTTATTCAGGAAGTTGTTGCCGAAGCTGTTGGCCTGGGGGCATTGGAGCCTTTTCTGGATGACGAAACCGTTACTGAAATTATGATCAACGGCTGCGAACAACTTTTTGTTGAACGCAACGGCATAATTCAACTTACCGATCGCCAGTTCAGCAGCAACCAAGCTCTTCGCGGTGTTATTGACCGAATCGTAGCACCTTTAGGTCGACGAATTGATGAGGGTTCACCAATGGTTGATGCTCGCCTGCCTGACGGATCGAGGGTTAACGCCATAATCCCTCCCTTGGCACTTAACGGCCCAACCATGACTATCCGAAAGTTTTCCAGAAAAAGTCTTGGTATCGATGATTTAGTTGGCTACGGCTCCCTTGATTACAACATGGCCAGCTTTCTGAAAACTTGTGTAGAATATCGGCGTAACATAGTTATTTCTGGCGGCACCGGCTCCGGCAAAACCACCACCTTAAACATACTGTCAAATTTTATTGACAACAATCAGCGCATTATCACCATTGAAGATGCCGCTGAGCTTAATCTTAACCAGACTCATGTGGTGTCGCTTGAAAGTCGCCCTGCCAACACCGAAGGCAAGGGCTTGGTCAGCATTCGGGAACTGGTGGTCAACGCTTTAAGGATGCGCCCTGATCGTATTATTGTTGGCGAATGTAGATCCGGTGAGACTCTGGATATGCTGCAAGCAATGAATACCGGCCATACAGGCTCAATGACAACGGGTCACGCCAATACCCCGCGGGATTTTTTAAGCCGCCTGGAAGTCATGGTGTTAATGGCAGGGATTGACTTGCCCTCAAAAGCTATTAGAGAACAAATTGCTTCGGCCATCGATATTATCATTCAACAAAACAGGTTAGCCGACGGCACCCGCAGAATCACCCAAATTGTTGAAGTAACAGGCATGGAAGGCGACACCATCTTATTACAACCGCTGTTTGAATATAAGAAAATCGGCTTTACCCCAGATGGAAAAGTCAAAGGCTATTTCACTGGCAATGGTTACGCCCCACAATTTTATAACGATATGGAAGAAGCAGGCACTCCGGTAGATAGAAGTATTTTTAGAACCGCGGAAGAAAAAGAAGACATGCCAAAAAAAATCAACTCATTGGAAAATAACGAGTGGAATTGATGATTGAACCATCCTACTGGCTAACCATCGGCACCATAATACTTGCCTCATCTTTAGGCGGTATTGTTTTATGTCTTGTGGTGTATCAATTAGCCAATATATATCAACAGAATTTTTTACATGAAGTCGATAGTGGTTTACAGGACATTTTACTGTACATGGATCCTCGCCAACTATTACAGGCATTAATATTATTTCTGATCGTCCTGATCCCGGTCTCATTATACCTGCTTAATACAGTCATCACGGCCATATTAGTTATTGTAGTACTGGGTGCTCCAAAGCTAATTTTGCCTTTTTTACGCAACAGGCGTCACAAGCTGTTTGCAGAGCAACTGCCCGACACGCTGGCGTCCATGGCAACAGCCATGCGCTCCGGCTTGAACCTGGTTCAGGCGTTGCAGCAGGTTGTTAAAAATCAACCTGCACCAATATCACAAGAGTTTGCCCAGGTTTTACTCGAGTACCGTGTTGGTCAGGATCTGGTTGATTCACTGGAATCCCTGCATAAAAGAGTTCCCAGAGAAGAGCTTGTCCTGGTCAATTCAGCGATTAAAATTGCCCGCAAGGTTGGCGGTAATTTAGCTGAAACCTTTGAGTCCCTAGCCGATACGATACGGGAAAAAATGAAAATTGAAGGCCGAATCAATGCGTTAACAGCCATGGGAAAAGCCCAGGGTTGGCTTGCAGTTTTTTTTCCAGTGGTTATGGGATATGCCTTTTATAAACTCGAACCCATTGCGATGATAAAGCTATTCACCACATTGGGCGGATGGATCTGGCTAAGCATCATGTTTGTGATGATTTTAATTGCAGCCTTCCTAATACGTAAAATAGTGAATATCGATGTTTGATAACGAAATAGTTCTATTTATCAGTGAATCTTTAATTGCGGCATCGCTAGGCTGTGCGGTTGCATTTATTGCACTGCTGATCATAAATCGCAGCCGACTTGAAAGTGAAGAATGGCGTGACCCACAACCGATTATTTTTCGCATTTTCAAGCCACTTGTTCAGCTTTTTTCACACCACATCAGAATGCGCATGGGGCAAACTTATTTTGAAAAAATACACCAAAAAATTGGTACTGCAGGCATGACCTATACCTTTCTTCCAGAAGAATTGGTTACGCTGCGATTTATATTCTGCGCCCTTGCCACTGCAATCGCAGCCTTTATCTTTAACTCATTTGACAGCATTGAAGCCCGCATGTTGACTTTGGGTATACCTGTTTTAGGTTTCTTTTACCCAGACATCTGGCTTAAAGATCGCATTACAACCAGGCGAACATTAATAGAAAAACAATTTCCCTTCTTGATGGATTTACTTATTCTTTCAATGAAAGCCGGGCTTAATTATGCAACCTCCCTTGCCCAAACAGTAGATAGCCTGCCCCAAGGACCGGTGAAAGACGAATTCTCTCGATACCTTAGAGAGCTAAAAGCGGGGAAAAACCGCCGCGAAGCACTCCTTGGCTTAGCCAAGAGAGTGGATGTAAGCTCAGTGAGTAATTTTGTTGCAGCTTTAAACCAAGCTGATGAAACTGGCGGTGAAATTGGAGAAGTGCTTAAGGCCCAGGCGATACACAGACGTATAGAAAGATTCAACCTGGCAGAAAAAAAAGCCAACCAGGCCCCGGTTAAATTGCTTTTTCCACTGGTTTTGTTTCTATTCCCAGTTTTATTTATGATTATTGCTTTTGTTATGGCAGCCAAGGCGGTTGAATCAGGCATTGCGCCTCAATGGATGGCTACATTGCTTGGAAGCTAAAAAGATGAAAAACAAACATTACAATTTAAACATAAACGGTATCGCCACCAGTATCACGGTGTTGCCAGCTCACCATTGGCCAGCAAGACTAAAAGGCCTGCTGGGCACCTTATCCCTGGATAAAAATAGCAGCTTGTGGTTAAAACCCTGCAACTCTATCCACACCATGGGTATGCTATATTCCATTGATGTGTTATTTCTTGATGATAAAAACACGGTAAAAAAAATTGCCAAAAATGTAAAGCCGTTTCGCTTTTGCTGGGGTTCAAAATACGCCAGCTCAGTTGTAGAATTTTCAGCTGGGACAGTAAAAAAAATAGGCATTAATCCCGGCGACATCCTTGATTTTGAATCACCGTGATCATAACAATAATAACCAGAAAATTGACAGCTTTTATAAAATGAGCAGCATTATGAAAGACAACGATAAAAATTTTGAAAATGAACCAACGCCCATTGCAAAAGCGATGAATAAAAAGCGTGATACAGTTGCTTCATTTTCAACTCAAAACAATGCAAGCAAGCAATTCCAGGACTGGGATGATGATAAAACTGAAGTGCTCATCAGCACCGAACTTTCTGGAAGTTCCCAGCCACTTCTTGTAGAAGAAGATGGTACAAAGCATAGCCTATCGCATTTCCCTTATTCTATTGGTCGGGATCATGATTGCGACCTGCAACCCAATGGTCGAGGCATATCACGTAGGCATGCCGAAATATCCATACAGGCGGGGCGCATTGTCATTAGAGACTTAGGAAGCTCTAATGGTGTTAAAGTCAACGGTTATAATGTTTCTCAGGTTTTACTAGAAGATCAGGATGTGCTCAGTATTGGCGACTGCAATTTTACTTTTACACAGGCATTAGAAGAGTATTCCGAACCACAAATGAACTGGGGAGTAGAAATCCCACCCCCGCACACCATCAGGGCTGAGCATCAAAAAAGTTCAAAATCAAACCTCCATAAACTTATTGGTGTTATCGCTATGGGCACAGGCCTCCTGTTTATCGGAGGCTATTTCTACAAAGTAAACAATCGAACCTTAACTGTTCCACCCCAAATAAATCAAAAAAACGAACAAACAGCTGAGGCCCCTGAAGCTAAAGTGACAACGGCCGCTATAAATAAACCGGCGATTAATGAATCAAATGCCCAAGAAACTAAAGCCGCTCAAAAAGCGAATATAGATGCTGCAAACAAGCCCGTAACTACTGCCGAGACAGGCAATCCCTCATCAGCCCAACTGAAAAAATCAGCAAAAAACACCCCCAAAACAGCAGCGCTGACAAACCATACAACAATACCCAGTATTCCACAGCGACCGAATGAAACACTAAAAACCCCGGAAAAAGTACCGAATAATAATACACAGTCAACAGATGCTGTATTATCCAGTGCTGAAAAACACTATCAGACAGGTCATGCAGATAAAGCCATTAATAGCTTAGAACTGATTGGTTCTGATCCAAACCTGTCAGCTGCTGCAGGCGACAAGATTAACAAGCTTTATATGGAGTTTAAAAATCTACACAAATTGTATCTGCAAGCTAATCTAGCCTTAGAGCAAGGCCAAAGTGATGAGGCAGTTGATTTGTGGGCTGAGTACGTGGACAAAGCCAAACTAATTATTCCTGATCAGTCTTCACCTTATCAAATGGAGGCGATACAGTTCCTCGCTAAAAAATATGAAGTTTCGGCAAGAACTGCAGAGCAAAATAAAAATTACCAAGACGCCTATATTAACTGGCGAAAACTTTATAAGTTAACTGGCAACAGCCAAGCCAAAGCAGCAACAGAGACTTTGAATACTTTAGCCAGAGATATGTACAGAAATGGACTCAGGCAGGAATACGTAAACACTAAAAAGGCTATAGAATATTGGCAAAAAACCCAAGCCATTGTGGCTCCAGAAAATGAATATTACCAAAAAGCCGAAGCAAAGCTAGCCTTGCATAATCGCTGGAATTAAATGATTAGCCTGAAAGCTTATAAGCACGCATTGTTAAAACTTTTTATAACAGCCGCACTAATAAGTTTTATCAGCGCCTGCGCATTGAGCCCTGAACCTTCAATTGATAAATTAATAAGCACTTTAAACAATGCAGAGAAGCAATATCAAAATAATAATTTAGATTCAGCCCGTACACTGTATACAAAGGTACTTGAGATCGACCAATATCAACCCTCTGTCTACTACAAATTGGGCAATATTGCTTTTAAACAAAATAAATTAATGGAAGCTCAAAGCTGGTATATCAAATGCCTGCAATTAAAGCCCAATTATATAAAAGCACATTATAACTTGAGTATCGTGTATTTATTGCTTGCCAAACCCCACATAGATTATTTCAATGGTAATGCAAGCAAAAACCAAATAGATGAACCACTCAGTGAAATATCAGCTTTGATCGAAAGTTTCTCAGAAAAGCAAAAAACAGAAACCTTTGAAAAATAGCTTTTAAGCTCTATCTATTCAGTGCATTTTATTATGTTTAAAAGTGTTGTCCACAGCCAACAAGGGGAAAGATCTCCTAATAATGAGGATGCCAGCCTGGCATTAACCTCTGCCGGGATATTTGCAGTTGCTGATGGTGTTGGAGGCGGACCAGCCGGTGACCAAGCTTCAAAACTAGCATTGCAAACCATTGATAGCTATTTGTCTACCGGAAAAGTCACGCAAAATAAAATCACTTCCGCTATTATTGCCGCTAATTCAAGTGTCATTGAACTTGCAAAAAATACTCGCTTGCAAGGTATGGCAAGCACACTATCATTGGCCTGGATCGAAGCGGACAAGGTGCTATGTTTTAATGTCGGTGACAGTCGCATTTACCACTGGAACCAGCAAGGGCTCAAGCAATTAACCAACGATCATGTCACCGAAATAGAAAAACAGGGCCGCCTTAAGACTTATGTTACCAAAGCCATAGGTATTGCTGAGAATCCAGGTACAGAAATAACCCTCGCCGACTGGAATGAAGGTGATATGCTGCTACTGATGAGCGATGGTATTTCAGACAAATTGCCAAAACAGGATCTTGAAGAAATTTGTAAGCACAACAACTATTCCATGGTTGACAAAGCTAACACCATGATTGAACTCGCGACTCTAAACGGCAGTACCGATGATAAAACTATTATTATAGTTTTTTAAGCTTAAAAATTTTTTGCCAAATGTATGTTTAGCCAGGGATTCTCTGCTTAAAAAACCATTAAAAAAATAATACCATGAAACAGAAACGCCAAAAATATAACATAAACAAACTGAAAGGCCAGGGCATGGTTGAAACCTTGATCACCATCCCTGTACTGTTATTTATCGGCGCGGCATTAGTGCAACTTTACTTTATCTGGGAAGCCAAGCTGACATTGAATCAGGCTGTTTTAATGGCTGCCAGAGCAGGCGCTGTTTCTAATATAGACATTGGCCAAATGAATAATGCCCTGGCCAAAGGCCTTATACCTCTACAAGCTCCCGATCTCAATAGCCCTGTCACTCCAGCAGACACGGCTTACTTCAATGCATTTACCGAATCACAAAATCTAGTCCTCGCTAACTCATTATTAAGAATCGCCAACCCTACCGTTGAAGCCTTTGCTGATTTTGGTATCGCTGCAGCGATACCAAATGACCACCTACAAGCCCGGGCTACACAAGCAGGTGCTTTGAGCGGCGTCAATATACAGGATGCTAACTTACTACGTATTCAGGTTGCCTACGGCATTGATTTAAATGTTCCATTTGTAGGCGCCTTTATACTGGGTATTGTTAACTTGGCTACTGATGAAAACGCATGGTATAGGGCCGTGACTCTTGACCAGGGTTTTTTCCCGATTCAAGCAGTTGCAACCGTCAGGATGCAATCAGAACCTCGGTTGACACCCGATAATCAGCCGTTTTTTATGACCCGGCAAGATGTTCAGGATGCTATTTAAATCTATTAACAAACGGTTTCAAAAGTGTGTGGCACTCTCTAGCAGAACCTATACGTTTGCGCTGATCGGCTTCCAGCATTTTGGCAACCAACTCTGATACCGGCATTTCCACCCACTGGCTTAAAAAATCTTTTTCGGGGCTGGCGACGTTTGCGGCAAACAACATCTTTTCCCGCGGACTTGCGCCCTTATTCCAACGCTGCCCGCTTAATAATTCGTAAAATAATATGCCTGCCTGATATATATCGCTCTTTTCAGCCCAAGACTCACCTTTGGCTTGTTCCGGCGTCACATAAGAAGGTTTACCCAACCAATGATAGCTTTCATCAGTGACTTTTTTCTTTCGGTAGGCACAACCAAAATCAATCAGGTGAATTTTGTTATCATTGCCATAAACAATATTTTCTACACTGATATCACCATGAACTATGGTATACATTTGTTCATGTAAATATTTCAGTTGATCGAGCAGTTGCAATAAAATTAATGGCGTAATTTCACGCACCCGTTCAGGTGAGTATTTGTTTTTATATTTAGGCAAATTAATTAACGACACGCCTTCAACAAACTCATAGGCAAAATAATCCTGCCCGGCTAATTCACCTTTATCAACATAGTGCGGCAACTGGGGATGAATAAAGTCGCTGACTATGTTGATTTCGCGCTTAAACTGCGACAGTACTTCCTTATGATGATGCCATTTTGGGTGAACACGCTTAACCAATATACATTTATCCAGCTGCCTTTTTCTACCGACACTGATCGGTGTGCCTTTGAAAACCTGACAAATACCGCCTTCACCAAAAGCCTCCAGTTTATATTCGCCTTTTTTTGTCTTGAGCACTGTCTTTTCTATATCAGGCAGGCCCGCCTCATCAGCCAAGCCTTGCTCATCGTCCGTGCTGTTTGGAGTATCGTCTCTCGTTCCGCCAAGGGAGCTGTTCAGGTTGGAATCAGCACTATGCTTGAAAAAGCGCAACATATTATTCAACAAATCCTTCATTTTTAAACGGATACTCTTAGCAGCTCTGACTAAATGCCGTATTTAAATCTAATCACCCATTGTAATTCATCAATATCAGGAGGCAAGCTCAACTGTGCCCAAAAACCAATATACGAGTTCCAAGCTATTGAAAAGATAAGAAATGAATACTGCTACTCACCTTCCTGATTCACTGTGCGCCAACAATGGCCTTGACGACAGCACTATTCATCATTAGAGTCCAGCCCTTCGATTAGTAGAACGCCTATTCGAAGTATTGTTCATTGGGTGCCCTGGCTTTAGAAGACTTTTTTTTAAAGCCTGGTTAAACGGAAAACTGGTGATTTAAAGGTGGCCATGCCTTTAAAAAATCCAGCGCTGCCCCCGCAACGGTGATCGATGAACGGCCGCGCAAATACCACTGTATCAATGATGATATGGGAAGGTGCGAAGCCCTGTTGAAAGCTATTTTTGTTTTCAACCAGTCGTCAGCCCGGATGCCGGCCCAGAACTGCCCATTAAAACTTTTTCTTGCGCGGCGGGCGCAACCGGAGCCACAATGAAACACCCAGCTTTTCCAGGCCTGTGCCTGGCTGTCAGTCTATACACCTTAACTTTTAATATTAATGCCGCCAGTTCAGTTTTAGCTGCCGAGGACATAGAATTCATTGGCATGCCGCCATTGATTATTACTGCATCTCATATTGCTCAAACGAAAGAAAATACCATTGCTTCAGTAACGGTGATTTCTAAACAAGACATTGAACTCAGCGGCGCTAAATCCATTGCTGATATACTGCAAACGGTACCGGGTGTAACCATCAGAAAAAGTGGCGGTAAAGGTCAGCTGCAAAGCTTATCCCTTAGAGGCGCAAGCTCTAAACAAACATTAATTCTTCTTAACGGTCAGAGAATAAGTTCTGCTACCTCAGGTGACACAGCCTTCAATTTAATTTCAATTGATCATATCGAGCGCATAGAAGTGATCCGGGGCAATCGTGCTTCAATACACGGATCGGATGCCATTGGCGGCGTCATTAACATTATCACTCACCAAGCCACAGAGAAAACTCAAAGCAGTGCTGGAGCCAGTCTTGGCGAAGAGCATTCCGCAGCCTACCGTTTTAGGCAAAGTGGCTCACTGGGACAAACAAACCTTTATGGATTATCGTTAAGTCATTTTACCACTGACGGTTTTGACGTAAGCACTAAAGACAGTTTTTCCCATGACCCTGATGATGATGGCTACCGAAACTCATCAGCATCCTTCAATTTCAAACACACTTTTAATAACACCCTAAGCTCGAAATTATCCGGCCTTATTTCGGCTGGGAACACCGCTTTTGACAATGCCTTTGGTGGCGATGAGTCAGACTTTGAAAACTATAATATTAGTTTTGCTACGCGTTATCATCGCAATAACGTTCAATCAACCTTGGCTATTGGCGAATCCAGGGATCAACTAACAACATTTGGCAACGGTATTTCTACTTCAAAGGGCGATATATTTTCTACCATTCGCCGCTCAGTGAACTGGGATAACGTTATCCATACTGATTTTTCTGAACCGAACTTAAGTTTTAATGTGGCTTTTGGTGCCGGCTGGTACAAAGACGACGTATCGAACTCTTCAACTGTTTACAACGAACAAACCAGAACCAATGGCTCGGGTTATGCGGAAATAAAACTTGACAGTTTATATCAACATTTTGAGCTGGGTTACCGCGCGGAAGATAACGAACAGTTTGGTGATTTTGATAGCTTTAATATCGGTATTCAACATGATTTTTGCGCCTGTTTAAAAACAGGCATGGCTTACAGCACAGGCTTTAGAGCACCTACCTTTAATGATCTCTATTTTCCGCAAATCTTTGGGATGAATGTTGCCAATCCAGCTTTATCTCCTGAAAAGTCGCAAACCTTTGAAATTAATTTCAAAGGTTTGACAGACGGTATTGACTGGTTTATCAGTTTATATGCAACTAAAATTGAACAAGCTATTGTATTTGACCTGGTGTCTTTTTTACCTAAAAACCTCGGTGAAGTTGCAACCAGCGGCCAAGAAGCTGGCATAGAATTTAACCTGATGAAAACCCGTCAGCGGTTATCGCTTGAATGGACTGAAACTGAAAACCTTGATAAAAACAACCCGAACGAGGGTAAAACTTTACCGCTCACACCTGAAAAAGCCCTGAAATGGAATATCAGCAAACAATGGCAAAAGCTATCACTTAATGGTAGCTTGAATTATCAAGGAAAGCGGTATACGGATGCGGCCAACACAGAGCAGCTCCGCAGCTTTAGTACCCTTGATATTAATGCGCTTTATCGTGTCCATAATCAGCTGAAATTAGGCTTAAGAATTGAAAATGTTTTCGATAAGGAATACCTAGCCAGCGCTGCATTTGGTGATTTTTTCCATGCCCAAAGGCGAATTGTCTACCTTGATCTCGATTATTATTTTAATTAAGCATTTAATTTGATCTATGGTTATTTTCAAACCCTATAAAATATAAAGGCAGTTATGGGAAACAGGTTATCTAGAATTACCACAAAAACCGGAGATAAAGGCTCAACAGGCCTCGCCGACGGATCAAGAGTAGACAAGGACGACATTATCATTGAAACCCTTGGTGCTATTGATGAACTCAATAGTTTTATTGGACTATTATTATCAGAGATGCCGTTGGTTAAACCAGCTAATGATATCGATCACCTGTCTTTGTTCAATAAGATTCAACACCAGCTATTCGATTTAGGTGGTGAAATAAGCCTACCCGACCATGCCATCATCACCGAAAAGGATGTACTTTTCCTGGAAGATCAACTGAACAAACTCAATAAACAACTGCCGCCTCTAAAAGAGTTTGTTTTACCTAATGGCAACAAACCCTCCTGTTTATGCCACGTAGCAAGAACTGTATGCCGAAGGGCAGAACGACGCATGACATCACTCGCTAAAACCCGGCCTGGCAACCCTTTTAGCCTGATTTACCTTAACCGTTTATCGGATTTTTTATTTGTTTTTTCTCGTTTCCTTAATACACAAAACGGCTCACCGGAAGAGCTATGGAAAAACAAATAACTAAAACCACTATAAAATCCATTCCCCCCTTTCACCATATAAGATACTCAAGCTGCGCCCCGTTATTGACAGCTTTTCTATTTTCTTTTGCTGTATTTTTTACTTTTCTCTTCCCCCCGTATGCATTTTCTCAAGTATCAAAAGCCAGGCAAATCCTTATTGTTAATAATTCTCAAATATTATCCTTTGATGCTCCTGCAAAAAAAATTATTACCTTGGCACCCCATGCAACTGAGCTTGCCTATAGTGCAGGGGCCGGGGGGAAAATCATCGCCACGGTTGAACACAGCGATTTCCCCGAGCAAGCTAAAAACATTACCCGCATTGGCGACGCCTATCGCATTAACCTGGAAAAAATCATTGCGCTTAAGCCCGACGTTATTATTGCCTGGGCCAGCGGTAATAATTCAAAGCAACTGTTAAAACTGCATACCTTAGGTTTTAAAATCTATTACTCAGACATCAAAACTTTTAAAGATATTGCAGTAGACATTAAAAATATTGGCCACATCGCAGGCACTGAGGAAATCAGTGAACATTCTGCCAGGGAATTCAACGCTAAAATAAACAGCTTGCGCAACACTTACAGCAACAAACGCACAGTAAGGGTTTTTTACCAGCTTTGGCACGACCCTTTAATGACTATCAATAAAACTCATTTTATTAATCAAAGCATCAAGCTCTGTGGCGGAACCAATGTATTTTCCAATGCTCCGGTCCAAGTGTCTCAGGTCAATATTGAATCCATACTCAGTGCAAAACCCGATATCATGCTGGCGGGTTACAAGACATACGCTGAAGCTTTTAACTGGACAAAAAACATGGACAAAACCTTGCCTTTAAGCACAGACCTTTTCATTATTGACCCTGACCTTTTGCATAGACCGACCATGAGGCTTGCAGAAGGCACCGAAAAAGTATGCGGAATTTTGGACAGTTACCGCAAGCAACAGTGACCGCCTTCACAAAACCTTAGCTTGTTACAATCCACTCATCACCCTGATTAATCAGCTATAGCATAGAGACTGCTGCTGCTTTACTATTAGACCCTTAAGGCCCCTGCTCACTCCATCCTTAATGCAACAGAGGCCTTACTAACAAGCCAATTGCCTCAAACTACAATTACCACAAACTGTGCTTCTACCATGAATCGGATTAATACCAATGGCAGAAAATAAAGACTTACAATGGGATCTCGATGACTTCAACGACCGGGATATAGCCAAGCGCTTTGTTATGAAGTTCGAAAACCTGTTATGTGTCTTTTCCCCTACTGTCCGCCAAATTTATACCAATTATTCAATGTACTTCCCTCGGGAAGACAACCATAAAATGGTGGTGCTACCTAACGATGCTGCCTATCATGATACTTTTCAGCGCGTCGACCCTGAGTCCGTAATCAAAACAGGCATTTATATCATGCCTGGTGAAGTAATTGGCAAAAACGAACTTCTATTAGCCATACCCAACGAGAACTTTGAACACAACTTGAAGTTTTTACCCTTAAAGCAAGGTTTGCTCGGTATATTTAAAACCATTAAGGGCGACAACCCCGTACTGCCTTTATTAACTAAAGGCGATTTAAGGGAGTTTGAAACCAGGCACCCCTCTCTTCATTTACATCGCATCTTAGTAAATAAACTCGAAGACCTGTCTGAACTTGAACGTAGCGGAATAAAAAACGTTATTAAAGAAAAGCTGATGAAATTGTACAATGAGCTATAATCACAGCCTTTCAACACCTGCCTTTTAGACTTAGTGTCACATAATTGTCATATTTTAAAATTATCTATCAAAAGCCAATCAAATGAGTTTACCAAACCACACTACCATCATACCCCGCCTTGCATTATTCATAGCGTTAACAGGCTTAATTTACCTTGCTACAGCGATGACAAATGGCGCTATTATTGATAGTTTAAACGATAAAGCCTCCCACTTTTTGGCATTTTACGCTTTAGCACTTCTGGTTGATTTCGCCTTTCCAAAAAAAGACTTTGGTATGTTAAAAGTTTTTGAACTGCTTGCTTTTGGTCTATTGATTGAAGTCATTCAGTACCTCTTGCCTTATCGTTCTTTTTCCTTATTCGATTTAATGGCAAACGGTGCCGGTTTGCTGGCTTATAAATTTTCCATTCCAACAATCAAAGGCATCACTTTACTAAGGGCCCGTTGGGCAGCATTAGCCGTTGAAGAATAGCGGATCAATGCTTAAGCAACATAATGGCTAAATGATTGGCGCTGATAATATCAGTACATTTGGATACTAGTCATCGTTTAACGCCAACTCGATTTGTTCAAACTCAAAGCCTCGATAGTTTAAAAATTTAATCCGTTTCGCCTTTTCAGCGGCTGAGACCGGCTTTGTTTCACCGTATTTTTTTTGCAGGACTGTCTTCGCTGATGCCAGCCAACGGGGATCATCTTTATTGATTATTTGCGCAAGCAGGTTTTCAGAAATGCCTTTTTCTCGCAATTCGGCTTTAATTCGAGTAGGACCGATGCCTTTAAGTCGCCGAAATCGTGTATAGGATTCAGCAAAGCGTTCATCACTTTGCAAACCATCGGCAAGCAGTTGATCGAGAGCCTGATTAAGCAGTTCATGCTGATCAATACGCGGAGAAAGTTTTCTGTAGAGCTCTCGGCGCGCATAATCCCGTCGTGCCAGCAAGGCCACTGCGGCGCCATGAATTTCTCGTGCCGATGCAAGAATTTTTTTCCTGGATAGCGGCGTTTTCAATGCTGGTTTTTCTAACATGAGCGCACCCTCCCTTATTTACCCCCCCTTAATCGGCCCGAGCTTTTATTAAGCCTCAAACTCTTCTTCCACGACGGCTGCTGCCTCTATATCTACAGCTTTTTTTACATGGGCTTTTTCACCACCTGCATTTAATAGCTGTTGGCGAATCTGTTGCTCTATTTCTTGCGATATGTTTGGGTTTTCATTCAAAAACTGGCATGCATTGGTTTTACCCTGACCAATTTTATTACCTTGGTAAGCGTACCAGGCACCGGCCTTGTCCACCAAGCCCAGCTGAACACCGAAATCAATAATTTCGCCCTGACGATTAATACCTTGATTGTATAAAATCTGGAATTCTGCCTGCTTAAACGGTGGCGCAACTTTGTTTTTAACTACTTTAACACGGGTTTCGTTGCCAATGACTTCTTCACCCTGTTTAACGGCTCCGGTACGGCGTATGTCGAGACGAACCGATGCATAAAATTTTAAGGCATTACCACCGGTAGTGGTTTCGGGATTGCCAAACATCACGCCAATTTTCATTCTGATTTGGTTAATAAAAATCACCAGGCAGTTGGCATTTTTAATATTGCCGGTTATCTTTCGTAAGGCCTGAGACATTAACCTGGCCTGAAGACCAACGTGATGATCACCCATATCACCTTCTATTTCTGCGCGCGGAGTCAGGGCTGCTACTGAATCGACAACAATCACATCCACGGCATTGGATCTTACCAGCATGTCACTGATTTCAAGGGCCTGCTCACCGGTGTCAGGCTGGGAAATCAATAAATCTTCAATATTCACCCCTAGCCTTTCTGCATAGCCGGGGTCAAGGGCATGTTCGGCGTCAACAAATGCGCAGGTAGCACCGGCCTTCTGGGCTTCGGCGATCACTTGCAGCGTTAACGTGGTTTTACCCGATGACTCAGGCCCATAAATTTCAACGATGCGGCCCTTGGGCAAGCCGCCAATACCCAGAGCAATATCCAAACCCAATGATCCGGTGGAAATAGCTGGAACAGCCTGCTCTTGCCTATCCCCAAGCCGCATAATGGAGCCTTTACCAAATTGCCGGTCTATTTGAGCCAAAGCCGCAGATAACGCTTTTTCTTTATTGGAGTCTTGAGCCATGTTGCCTTCCTGAAAGTTGTTAATAAATGAAGGTTATTGGCTTATTGCCAATAGCCAGGCCATAAAAAACAGTGACTATTCAAACACTGTTCATATAAACAGTATTATGCCGAATTTAATCCTGGCACTCCAGCCTTTATTTAGCCAAAGTCTTGAAAAGATACTTATAACGGTGCACTAAGTCTCTTTCAAGCACTTTAACAGGCCGCTTAAAGCAAGCGTAATGGCTTGCTCCCTGACCGCTTGCCGATCGCCTTCAAAATGGTGGCAGGCAGTCTGGCATCCGGCATGGCCTTTAGACCAGGCAAACCATACTGTACCCACCGGTTTATCATCACTGCCACCATCAGGCCCGGCAATACCGCTGATAGCAACACTCAGTTGTGCTTTGGCCCGCGCAAGGGCTCCTTCGGCCATCATCATCACGGTTTCTTTGCTGACAGCGCCATAATCCACCAGCGTTGTCAGCTTTACACCCAGCATGTCTTGTTTAGCCTGGTTCGAATAGGTAACAAAGCCCTGCTCAAACCAGGCAGAGCTGCCAGGAACAGCGGTGAGCGCATAAGCCACCCCGCCGCCGGTACAGGATTCTGCAGTGGTAATAACAATACCCTGCTGTATCGCTAGTTTGCTAATATTACTTGTCAGTGCCTGCCGTTTATCCATGCTGACTTGCATCATAGCGCCTCTGTTTTAAGCTGAACAGGGTTTCTGGTTTTTATCTACACCTCATCGAGAAAAAATTCGAAAAACCATGCACGGTACGTCAGCGAAGGTGATTTATAGTTTCTTTGGTCAATTTATGGATGTTGAAAGCTCGCGCAGCCTTGGCTGTCAAAATTGCGGTTATTTATATTCAAGCTTAATGAATTTAACACTCACATCACGCTCTTTCACCATAACTCAGCAAGCAATTAGCGAACAATAAAAATGATAGGCCCAATTAATCCTAATAGTTTCTACAATATCGGCGGTCATTTTTTGTTCTGTTTCCTGGTCGCAGCCTATATTTGCCTGCTTGTTGATATCTCACCCCTGCAGAAATACCCAACCTGTAAACTCAATTATTTAATGGCCTGTGTTATTTCAGCAATGATCCCGACATTGACCATATAACCAATCATTAAAATTGATACAGCCTTTTAATGCCCCCATTTACAAGCAAATTATTGAAATTCGTACTCCAGGCTCAGCTTCCAGCTTACATCAGCCGTTTCATTATCTGTTCCCAATATAGCGCCAAAGTCCCAATTTAGTTTTTTACCGCGACCAAAGCGCCACAAGCCTGTTAGGACGGGACCAATCCCCTGGGTATCCTGGGATTGATAAATCTCTATTCCCGGCTCCAGACGTTCGTTATTTCGATAGCGAAGTTGACCCGAAAATGCGGTTTCCCATTCATTACCGATATCGTTACCCCATTCATAGATAACAGAGAGATTTCCTGTCGCTATCCAGTTCGACCATTCGTGTAGCGCAATCAATGTTGTGTTTACTTCCCAAATATTATCGTTCTTTTCTTTTTCCAGCTCGAACAGGAGCCCCCAGTCATGGTCAAATTCACCCTGTTCCGTGAGTTGCCATTTGAGCTCCGCTTCATAGGACTCAAGCCTCAGACTGCCACCGGGTTCTTCCGAACCTGTAAGATATATCTCTGCAAAAAACTGATCCGATAATGCCTGTCCGTAGCCCAACTTATGCCGAATACCCCCATCGATCGCCTCATCAGAATCCTGTCCATAGAGCACCCGATACTCAAACTCCTTTTCAAGAAGCTGCACGTATGGGTGATAAACCTTATCAATCGTTGAACCATCAGCTCTAACCTGAATGCCAAATGGCAATAAACTGAAAATAAGTAAAATACGGACCAAGGTATGCTGCATCTTAAATACTCTGTGACATCTTCTAATGCCTGTTGCGATACTGAAAAACCGATAGGATGACTACGATCACTCCGATTATCGATAAGCCATAAGCACTGACCTCTGCGAACGATGGTGTCGCTTCATAGCCAAAAATCGCATAGCTCACTTGCCCAATGACCGATGATTCTGATATCAGCCAGTTGCTGTCCCATAAGGGCTCACCTGACGAAATCCAGTCAACTTGCGTCAGTAATTGGGTCGCTTGCACCACCATGCCGGCAGCCACTAACGTTAGCACAACTGCGTGAATGGCATTTGCTTTCGACAGCTCTCTAACGACCAGTGCATAATAAACAAGAGCACCTACACTCAAACCGACAGACAAACCAACAAACCCACTCGTCAAAGCCCTCAGTATTATTTCTTCTTTTTGTAAAAAACCACTATAGAAAATATACAGCTCCCCCCCCTCTCTAATGAGAGCAGTAAAGACGATAACGGACATAAGAAAGCGCATCAGACCTTTACAGGATGGGGCCTGCTGCCATTGCAAGGGGATCAACATGCAAATCAGCACATAGGCACTCAACTGTAAGCCTGCGCTGAACACCTCCTGACCTGCATAGTCAAACCAATCGGAAATAACACCAAGGCTACGTCCATAAACAATGCCCCCGATCAGACCGGCTAATAAAGTGATTGGCACCCAGGAAAATTTAATACCTTGATTCTGGCTTACAGACAAAAGAACAGCAATAAGAATACTGGCTTCCAGTGTTTCCCGAAGAACAATGACAATAATATCCAGCAACATACCCTACCTACTTGGCAATGATTTTCCCTTGAGCGGTAGCCATATTGAACTCACCAAAAAAAGGGTATTCTCCGGCTTTGAGCGGGCCGATAAATATCACCACCTTTTTTCCACCCAAAATGACTTTCTCCCGGTTCAATTCATAGCTTTCAAATTCTTCCGGGGTTGCGTCTTCGTTGACTATCAAAAGCTTGATTTTTTCCCCTGCAGGAACCACAAGTTCCGACGGATAGAACAGGTGGTCGCGTATTACCAGATTGAATACGGGTTTATCTGCCAGAGCCAAGTTGGACGTTAGCAATAATCCCGCAACTATCCAGCTACGCCAACACGCCATCACTTGACATCCTTTTTTATTAATGGAAAAGAAACTTCTACGGCCAAACCACCTAGCTGCGCTGACCTCGATAGGTGTAATTGGCCATTATGCCTCTGCACGATATCGGAAACGATAGACAAACCTAACCCACTACCAATGACATTAGAGTCATGGCGGTCACCACCCACACGGTAAAATCTCTCCAACACACGAGCATATTCATTGTCAGGAATTCCAGGGCCTGAGTCTTCTATAAGAACACAGGCATGTTCATTTTTCTGCTGGACTGTTACGCGAATAGACCCTTGAAAGGGTGTGTATTTCGATGCATTATCCAGCAGATTGTGTAACAAAATTATAATTGAAGAGAGGCTGCCTTTTATTTTGACTTCAGTACCGATGAGTTCGATATTCTGCTGCTTGATAGCCAACTGATCGTAAACGTCAGCAATGACCTCTTGGATTACCCTCTGTAATTCAATGATGTGTAAATCACTTCCATCGACATCCAGTGATGCTTTATACAATGCAAGCAACTGCTCTATGCTATGCTCCATTCGATCAGCTGTTCGCTTCAAGGCCTGCCATGTTTCATTATCTTTTTCTTCTTTGGAAAGGTTGTGCAAGTTGATTTTTAAAGCTGACAATGGTGTTCTCAACTCATGAGCTGCATCGGCAGAGAATCGTCGCTCTCTTTCAAAAGCATCTGACAAACGCTCCAACAATCCATTGAGGGCATTAATAATGGGTAGTAATTCGCTGGCGTACCGGTCTTTTTTTAGTGGTGAAAAGTCATTAGCTGCCTTGGACGACAATATAATAGCCAGTTGTTTCAAAGGCCTTGTGCCTATATGGACGATAACCCACACCAGCAAACCAATAACGGGCAATATCCAGATAATAGGGAGCACTGCTCGTATTAAAACTTCTTCGGTTAGTGAGGAATAAGCTCTGTGTTTTGTCGCTACGACAATGTACAAGTCGTCTTTATATTCACCATACCCATATAACAACCACTGGTGCCCCTCATAGCTCTTTAAATGAAAATCCTGATCCAGGTCGTAGAATAGAGACACAGGTGCGTTTTCAGATTTAGCCATTAAGGCCTGTTGATGCCAAACCTGGAAGATCGTATCTCCATCAAAAATGGTGCCAGGGATTTTTGACTGGCTATCAAATAAGACTTTTAGAGCATAGGCCTTATCTTCAAGCTGCTTCTTTTCAATTTTGTCAACGGCGTTTAAGCTATCACGATAGCCCTGCAAAGCAGCGCTGAAGTTACTCAAGCAAACGGTGGACAGTATGACAACGACCAAAAACGTTCGAATAGAAGTCATTATGCTGTTTCAGATTGCCTGACTGTATAGCCAATTCCCCGTATCGTCTGAATGAAATCTTGGGGCAGCTTCTTCCTCAAGTTGCTGATATGCACTTCGATTGCGTTACTGCCTATCGTCTCACCCCACTCATACAGATTATTTTCCAACATGGCTTTAGTTTTAACTCGCCCGGCTTCCTCCATCAGTATTTTTAAGGTCATATACTCTTTTTT
This sequence comes from Pseudomonadales bacterium, assembly GCA_040235475.1. Classification (GTDB taxonomy): domain Bacteria; phylum Pseudomonadota; class Gammaproteobacteria; order Pseudomonadales; family UBA3067; genus JBECKY01. Next base: position 7,853 of record JBECKY010000048.1, on the reverse strand, counting down.
CGGCAAATGCACTTCGTTGTCATCCACTGTTAATGTATGGGCCACCACATCGAGAACGACCCCACCAATCTTTATTTGGCTCGTTATTGCGGTGCTCAATCGTCTCGACATTACACGTAATCTGGCTAACAACTCCATCATCTCAAAGGGTTTTGCCAAATAGTCATCAGCCCCATTGTCCAGAGCATTAACCTTATCATCCAAAGCACTTCTGGCGGTTAATATGAGGGCCGGCATCTGTAGCTTCTGCTGACGAATAAATTTAAGCACGTCCAAGCCATCCATATCCGGCAGACCGAGATCCAGCACTATCATATCAGGGTGAAATTGATCTATCAGTTTTTTTGCGTCCGCCCCCAATGCAGCGTGGGATACAACAAAACCTTCTTTCCCTAGTGCGATCACCAGGCCTTCAGCCAGATCTCTGTCATCTTCAACCAATAGTACTTTCAATACCCACCCTCATTCTGCCCATTAAAGATGATCTTCTATATCCACCAACGCTTGCCGAATTTCCTCTTTTCGCCCCTGATCCGCCAGCGGTCGCCCTTCTCGAGGCGAAGCCTGGAGTGCCTTTTCCATATACATCTTAGCTTCATCGTAGCGGCCCTCCTTTCTCAGATAGTCGCCATAGAAATAGTTTGAGTCTATGCCATCAGGATTAATTATCAATGCTCTTTTTAATAGCTTTTCTGCTTTTTTATCATCGCCAAAGCCTATAGGCCAACCCGGCACATTAAAATACAGTGTCCCCAAGCTGGTATAAGCCGAACCTTGTAGCGCGTCCGCATCCAACTCCAGAGCCTCTTCCAGGTCGGCCTTGGCCGCCTTCGCATAACCCAATGCATCCAGACCTCCCTTAACGCCCGCATAGGTCGATTTTATAATGCCTCGCCATATATACAGTTCCGCCGACCGCGGGTTTTCTGCCACCCATTCGTCCGCTTGATTAATTAGAGCCACAAAGGCCTCTTTCTGTGCTTTACCTTGCAACTGATAATTGTTAATTGCCCACTGCTGCTGAAGGTATTTAACCGCCTCCTGGCTGGATTCGGCATAGCCCATAGATGACTGTAATATTGATAGTATTATCGCCGTAATACCTAACATAAGTTTAATTGATTTCATTACCCATTCCTCTTGAAAATTTGCCCACTAACTAGATTTAACCCATTTCACAATAACGCTTGATTGTCGATAGCTGCTTGGACAAAGCCTTATCGACCAACGCAGGAAAAAGACTGTTCAGCTTTACAAAGAATGACTCCGGCCAGCCCAGATAGCGATTAACTGACTTTCCAGACTCCAGTGCCCGGATAACTTGTTTAGCCACCTTTTGCGGCTCATCGATCGCATTACCAAGCTCTTTGTTCATTTGATTCATGGCCTCGGTGTTTAACGCTGTATTAGTGGCCCTCGGCGCCAGGTAAATAACGGATACATTCGTGTCACTCAGTTCTCTGCGCAGTGACTCAGTAAAGCCTCTCAACCCGAATTTGCTGGCACAGTAGATACTGGAGCCTGCATAACCTATACTTCCCAGAATAGAGCCCACATTAACAATAACTGCTTTAGGCTGCGCTTCTAAAGAGGGCAGCAGTGTTTTACAAACACTTATCGGAGCCAACAAATTAGTCGCTATCATATTTGAAATATCTGCATCTTGAGTGTTCACCAACGTAGACAAGGTATTTGTCCCCAGGCAGTTAATAAGGCCTTTAACCCCAAAGTTCTCAGTGGATTTTTTTAGCCGGTCAATTCCCTCAAGAGTCGTCAGGTCAGCAATGATTTTTCCGTGCTTTTTACTGGCAAGAGAATCCAAAAGATGATCAATTTTGTCTTCATTTCGGCCTACTAACATTAAACTATAGCCCTGCTGATCCAATGCTTGGGCAATGGCAGCACCTATACCGCCAGTTGCCCCAGTAAGGACAATTTTCCCAATCTCTCTTTCCATAAAACACCTCATTCATTATCTAGCGAAAACGACAGTTTGCATTTTCAGCTGCTCCAATATATATACTGAAACCACAAAGCTTTTCGGAGCCTTGTTTCTTAGGCAGCAATGGCCTCTGACTGATTTGGCGACAGCTCTCTAAAAACATTTCCGTAGAGACGATAGAATACTTTTGCTGAGTGTATAATTTGATCCTGCTCTTCGGATGCTTCGATTCTGTTCATCAGGCCCTCATAAAACTTGATGTGCTCCTGATCCAACTCACCATGAGATCTCAAATAGCTGAAGGCATTGTCAGGCAGTTGCAAAACCTCCTGAATTTTTTCAGCGGCCATATCCGCTATTTTAATACTGGTTCCTTCCAGAACATTCACCATACCAAAAAATCCGAGTGGATTGATACGATTTACAGTGTCGTAAGCGTAGGCAACCATTAGCTCGGTCGAAAAGTTTGGCTTGCTGCATCTTGCTTTTTCTTTATCGAAACCACAGGCTTCAATATCATTAAGTATCCACTCCTGGTGCCCCAATTCTTCTTCAATATACTCTGCCACAGCCTCCCTCAGCCATTCCTTGCTTTCTGGCAAGCGGGAACCCGTTGCCATCAACAGCGGTGTCGTGTGTTTCACATGGTGGTAAGCTTGTTGCAGAAATGCCACGTAGTCGTTCAGAGTCACTTCACCCGCTAAACAGCCGGTAATAATCGGCGCAGACATCAAATAATTGCGCTCTGATTCAGTTTCCTGCTGCAGTCTTGCAAAATATTTCATAAAGAGTTCTCCTAACCTATTTGAGCTAACTGACTTGCTTGTTGATAGTTTTCTTCCACTTGAGCAGCGAATTCGTTTTGTATTTTTTCCCGCTGAGGTCGGCCATTTGATGTCATATACGGATTAAGTTCCTGATCCGATAGGCGCACCCATCCGCCAACCTTCGCATAATCCGGGAGCTGTTGATTAGATCTGCTAACCCAATGATCAATATCGCTATCACTCACTACCGATGGCGCCGAAACCAACGCAATAAGATGGGGCCGGCCGTCGCCAAGTACGACACAGTGGCTCAACAGTGGCATGGACATTAGTATCGACTCCACCCATTCAGGACTGATATTGCGGCCAAAGCTGGTGATGAGAATATTCTTTTTGCGCCCGTCGATGGTGAGGAACTCGCCGTCAACTAAACCGATGTCACCCGTATGAATTTTGTCGGGATACCAGCTATCCGGGTCGTCCAAATAGCCCAAATGAACAGCGCCGGATACCACGACCTCACCTTTGTCAAGCGAGACATGACAGTGAGGCAACACATGCCCAACCGTATCAACACGGTCAGAAGAAGGCGTATTAAGCGCCACAACCGAACCGCACTCAGACAACCCATAGCCTTGATAGACCGGCAGCCCAAAACCTCTTGCTTGTTCAATAATGCTGGATGAGACCTTGCCGCCACCAACCGCAATAAACTGAAGCGATTCAGGTGGTCGCCAACTATTCATGCAAGCTTGAACCAGAAGAGTTAACAGTTGGGGGACTAAAATGATAGTGCTGGGTTGCGTACTGACAATGCAATTTAACAATGCCTTGCTATCCAACTGAGAACTTCCCAATATGCCTCTGTCCCTATCTGCTGGCAAGACCACTTCACCACCACTGAGCAAAGGTGTGTAAACCCCGGCGACGTTTTCAAGCAATGTGCTTAGTGGGAGCAGGCAAAGATGTTTAGGGTGCTTAATAGCAATGGTATCCGCCAATGACTGCGCAACACACCACTGCTGCGCCACACTAAGACATACGCCCTTGGGGGTACCGGTTGAACCAGAGGTAAAGGTAATTTTCTGAGTCCCTTTGGGGAAACTTTGACAATGATGCTTTGAAATCTTCCATGCCTTGACTGAGGCTTGCGACACTGAATCCAGATAGACACAGACTTCCGCATCAATTCCACTGAGTTTATCTGTAATGCCACTCAGATCGCTCAGCAAGGTATCCACACCTGAATGAGCTATGCACTGTTGCACCTGGTCTGTTGTAAAGAATGCTGGCACCGGTACAAAAACAATCTCCATTTCCTGGCAAGCCAGATCGATCAAAACCCATTCGATACTATTGTCTGCGTGAAGAGCCACAACCTCAGAACCCGCTTTGCGAAGCCACCCAATACGCTTCTTCACTTCACCGACTAATGATGTATAGGTTAATTGCTTCTCACCCGATGATAATGCTACGGCCTCTTCTGCCAACATATCTGCAATAAACGCTAAGCGGTCTACAATACCTGGCATTGATCAAGCCCCCCGCAAACGACGATAATCGCGTAACGAATTGGCCATATTACTGATGTTCATACGTTGTTGATTCGCCAGCTCTCTGAGACGACCACTGTCCTCAATCAACTGCCTGGCTTCCTTTAGATTGCCAACCATCACTCGCGGGTTATTCTCGTAGTAACTACCCCACAGCGATTTATCGCCCTCCAAACAATCAGGGTCAGCACTCGCCAGATCATGCGGCTCAAAACCCAGGCGCTTCATCAATCTTTCTACTTGCTCGGTTACCGTAAAGACCATCCATTCGTAGCCGGCCTCAGCCAGCGCCTTGGCCATGATTACCATCACAATCGGGCCGTACCCCTTTCTCGTAATCGCCAAGTTGCCAATTTCCATCAGCGTGCAACGGTCAACGGGCTTCTTCGAAAATAACGCTATCTGCTGCTCAACAGGCGAGTCCAGGTATTGCTCTAGAAACATAGGCCGGTATTGACCTGGTCTTAGGCCGAAAGCCCCTAAAAATCCTTCCATGCCACGAATCCCTGCTAAAATGGGCAAATATTCACGTATTTGGGCATTATGGACTTGCTGGTATTTACTTGAGATATAATTCTCTAACGATTGCCTGCCAGGGCATCGTTCCAGATACAAATCAAGCTTTGTATCTGGCGTATAGCCTTTTTGTGAACAATAAAAATGCTTATCGACAACACCTGATGGAGTCATACACCCTCCTAGTTAATGATCTTACTCTTAGAGTTAACAGTAGGATCTTTAACTTAAGGCAACCTTAGGGAGGACTGATTATTTAGCCTGGAGTAAGCAAAATAGCTTAATCAGTGACACAGCGCACACAAAATCAAGATATTTCCTACCTAACAGCCTTAAAAACCTCATGTTTCCAACAACACTGAAAGGTTTATTCTGGAGGCCACTTCCTCAGAAAAGTAAGCTTTGATGACTGACCAGCGAGGGGGAATTCCCCCGAAAAGACTGAGTGCGAACTGACAACAAACAAAGCCGCCTACTTGCCTGGATTATCGCCCAGCACCTTGAGAAAATGGGAGACTGGGGTAACGATAACTGTTGATTAATGACTTAGGCTGCGATCAAGTTTAAGCGTGCAGCATTTAGAGATGATCTATTAGAGATGATCTATTTAAGCACCAAAAAATGTTGCATTTAATGTTACACTTACTTTGCGCAAAAACACGATATTTATTGAACTTTCACCCGCTTACAAGTGCACAGAAATATTCTATCAATCACATAAAAAACCTTATAAAACAGTATGGCAATGAATAAAAGTTCAACGAAATCAAGCGCAAACATGCAAGAACATACCCCAATGATGCGCCAATATTTAAGCATTAAGGCCGAACACCCCAATGAAGTGGTGTTTTATCGCATGGGGGATTTCTACGAGCTTTTTTACGATGATGCAAAAAAAGCCGCACGGATATTGGATATTACCCTGACCTCCCGCGGCAAATCCGCAGGCGAACCTATTCCTATGGCGGGTATACCTTATCATGCGGCTGAAGGCTATCTGGCCAAGCTGGTGCGCCAAGGCGAGTCAATTGTCATTTGCGAGCAGGTTGGTGACCCTGCCACCTCAAAAGGCCCTGTTGAACGTAAAGTAATGCGCATCGTTACTCCTGGCACAGTCAGTGATGAGGCCCTGCTTGATGAAGGCCGGGACAACCTGTTATGCGCCATACATTTTGCAAACCTTAATGAAAAACACAATAAAGGTTCTGAACCGGAATCTGTATTAATAGGCATTGCCACCCTCGACATTAGCAGCGGTCGTTTCGAAGTCATGGAGCTGGATACCATGAATACGGCGATAGCAGAAATCACCCGCCTGAATCCAGCCGAATTGCTGGTGAGTGAAAGTTTTTCCGAGCTGAGTTTTCTGGCCAAGCGCAAAGGTCTACGTAAACGACCTTTGTGGGAGTTTGATTACTCTTCCGCACAAGCAAGCCTGATACAGCAATTTCAAACCAAAGACCTGGTGGGTTTTGGTTGCCAGGACCTGAGCATTGCGGTTGCAGCCGCAGGTTGCCTACTCAATTACGCCAAAGAAACCCAGCGTACCAACCTGCCACATATACGACATTTAAAACGCCAACATTACACCGACTACCTGTTACTGGATGAGGCTACGCACCGAAATCTGGAGCTAACCATTAACTTAAGTGGCAAAAGAGAACACAGCCTGATTTGGGTGATGGATCGTACAGCCACCCCCATGGGTAGCCGAATGCTGTCCCGCTGGCTGGGCCAGCCCCTGACCGACCGTAACCGCTTACAGGCCCGCCAAAGCGCCATTAACGGCCTGATGCTTAACTATCAGTTTGAACCGATCCATGAAACCCTGAAGCATATCAGCGATATAGAACGTATTCTGGCTCGGGTAGCACTGAAATCAGCACGCCCCCGTGATCTTGCACGCCTGCGGGATACCTTTGCAATGCTGCCGACACTGCAAGCGCAACTGCAAAGCGTCGATGCAGAACTCATACAAAGCCTTGCAACTCAAATCAAGCAATATCCAGAACTCCATCGCTTGCTTGAACAGGCTATTGTTGAATCCCCGCCCATGTTAATCAGAGAGGGCGGCGTTATTGCCCGTGGCTATGATGAAGAGCTGGATGAACTCCTGTCCCTAAAAGAAAATGCCGGGCAGTTTTTACTTGATCTTGAAACCCGGGAGCGAGAACGCAGCGGCATTAACACCTTAAAAGTAGGTTATAACAGAGTCCACGGCTATTATATTGAGATCAGCCGCTTGCAATCAAAACAGGTGCCCAGCGAATACATTCGTCGTCAGACACTGAAAAACGCTGAAAGATTCATTACCCCGGAATTGAAAGCCTTCGAGGACAAAGCCCTGAGCGCAAAATCCCGCGCCTTGACACGGGAAAAATATCTCTACGAAGCATTACTAAACACTCTGCTGGATGATTTGCCAGACCTACAGCTAACGGCGCAAGCGCTGGCAGAGCTGGATGTTATCGTGACCCTGACCGAAAGAGCCGACACCCTGGGCCTTTGCCAACCGAAACTATCACCGCAGCCCGGCCTGGAAATTGTTGCCGGCAGGCACCCGGTGGTAGAACAAGTGCTGGATGAAGCCTTTGTGGCCAATGATGTTAGCCTGAATGAGCAACAAAAAATGCTGGTGATTACCGGCCCCAATATGGGTGGTAAATCCACCTACATGAGGCAAACAGCATTGATTGTATTGCTGGCACACATCGGCAGCTATGTGCCGGCGCAAGCAGCCACTATCGGCCCTATCGACCGTATTTTTACCCGCATTGGCTCCTCCGATGACCTGGCGGGTGGCCGCTCCACATTTATGGTGGAAATGGCCGAAACTGCCAATATCCTGCACAATGCCACGGCAAACAGCCTGGTATTAATGGATGAAGTCGGCCGCGGCACCAGTACCTTTGATGGTTTATCCTTAGCCTGGTCCTGTGCGTCCTACCTTGCTCAGCAAATTCAAGCCTACACACTGTTTGCAACCCATTATTTTGAACTCACCAGCCTGGAAGAAAGTCTTTCATCCGTAGGCAATGTGCACCTCACCGCCAGCGAATACGGCGATCAGATTGT
>JBECKY010000124.1:0-11292 GCA_040235475.1 Pseudomonadales bacterium | reverse complement strand
AGGAATATATTGCGCCGCGTAATGAACTGGAAGAAAGACTGGCGGCAATCTGGGCAGAGCTGCTGGGTCTTGAGCGGGTGGGCGTCAAGGATAACTTCTTTGAAATTGGCGGCCATTCTTTGCTGGCGGTAAGAATTTTGTCGCGCATGGAAAAAGAATTCAATGTTCCACTTCGCTTGTCAATGTTATTTACTGCGCAAACCATAGAAACCATTGCGCCGGTGATAGCGAGTAAAGTAAACCCTGATAGCTGGTCGCCGCTGGTAGCTATCAAAACCAATGGCAGTAAACCGCCACTATTCTTGGTGCACCCTGTTGGTGGCACCGTTTTATGTTATCAGGAATTAGCAAATGAATTAGCCAAGCTAATGAATGATGACCAGCCGGTTTATGCATTACAGGCATCAGGCTTTGAAGAAGGTCAGGTTGTGTATCACAGCTTGGAAGAAATGGCGACTTTATATATAGAAGCGATAAAACAGACCCAAAGCGACGGCCCTTATTATCTTGCTGGACAATCCCTGGGAGGAAGCATTGCCTTAGAAATTGCCCAGCAATTACGTGCGCAAGGCGATAAGGTTGCATTGTTAGCATTACTAGATACTTACTTGCCTGAATATATTCCTGACGCAATGAAAAATCGCAGCCAGGCTGATCTCTTGATGGAACAATTTGGTTTTGCCATGGGAATTAATGCCAAGGATCTGAAGGCAATCCCGGAAGATCAGCAGCTCGAATACCTGTACCATCAAGCTGAAGCCATGGGTGTTTTACCCAGTGATCTGGATTTGCCTCAGGCAAAACGTATCGTTGAGGTGGTGCTTGCCAATGCCAGAGCGATGATTAATTACCGGGCTGATGCTTATCCAGGTTGTGTGGTGCATATTTCAGCACGGCATTCTTTAGAGGCTATGGAAAGTGATCATAAACAGGATACAAAAGCCATTGCTGGGTGGCATGAGATTGTGCAAGGCCAGTTAACTGAATATGAAATCGATGGTACTCACGAAAGTATTTTACAGGCCCCCTATCTAACAGCCCTTGTTGGGCATTTGCGTGCTGAACTGATCAGTGCTCAGGATAAATAGAAGATGAGCGAAGAGACGAGTGTAGAAAAAGGCAAAACTATCAGCTCAAGCCTATCATCTTTTTATCTGATGATAACGGGGCTAAGTTTTTCAATCCTGGGGGCTTCAATTACGGGTTTTTCTATTAGTTTATGGATATTGGACCATACAAAATCGATCACTCTTTTTACACTGGTAGCGGCGGTGAACACCTTGCCTGCCGTGTTGCTGGGTCCAATTGCAGGCGCTTATGTTGATCGATGGAACCGCCGAAAAGTATTACTAGTAGCCGAAAGTGGCGCATGTCTTTCTGTTGTATGTCTGGCAGCTATTTATGGCCAGGGTTTGCTGGGAATTGAATACATCATAATTTTTGGAGTAATAAACTCTTTATGTCAGGCATTTATATTGCCTGCGGTGGCGGCCAGTACGATTATGATGGTGCCGGCTGCTCAGTTAGCCCGTGCAAATAGTGCTAGGGTGGTCAGCATGGGTCTGGCACAGCTGTTAGCGCCAGCCATTGCCGGATTTTTACTAGGTGCGATTGAATTAAAAGGTATTTTTGCTTTAAGCATCGTCGGCTTTTTAATAGCTATAGCTTCAATAATAAGCATACGCATTCCACAACCCATAAAAACACAAAATTTAGATAAGGCCATGGAAAGCATCTGGGCGGAAATGAACTTTGCCTGGCAATACCTGCGCAGTCAAACCGGTTTGTTTTTGTTACTGGTTTTTTATGCCACGGTTAACTTTAGCATTGTTTCCTTAAATGTGTTGTTTTTACCTTTAATGAAAAATTTTGCAACGGTTAAACAGATAGGCTTAGTCGTAAGTATAGGCGGGGCAGGTATTTTATTAGGCGGTGTGGCTACTATGCTGTTTGGTAATGTTCAACATAAGATCCTCACAACGTTGATGATGTCTGCGGTAATTAGTTTTAGCATTATATTTTCAACTATTATGCCTTCAATATACAGTGTTGGCATTGGCATATTCATTATCACGGCCTCATTTCCGGTGATCATGTCATTAAGCCAAACCGTTTGGCAGCAAAAGCTTGCCCCGGATGTGCAAGGCCGTATTTTTGGATTTAGAGCCACAGTGGTGGGCGTTACCATACCGATTGCTTACCTGCTGTCTGGGCTTCTTGCCGATGGTTTCTTTGAGCCTGGCATGCAAGCAGGCGGCACGTTGGCACAATGGTTTGGAAGTTTATACGGTGTTGGAGCAGGCCGGGGCCTGGCTGTTATGGCCGGCATGTATGGACTGATAACGCTTCTGGCCGTGATCTTGGCAGCATTACATCCAAGAATACGCAATCTGGAAAAGGAATTACCCGACTGTAAAGTAGTTGCTGAAGGACAAATTGAACCAGCGTAAATTTGTGCCGATAAGCCAATATGGGTAAAGTTACACAATTTAAAGTAAAGCCTGGGTATCTGGGAGGCACTGCGCAAGTCATGAAGGCTTATTCTGAGTTTAAAGCGCCTGATGTAGGTGCAGAACTTCGCAATAGCTGGCAAGAGAGCCTGTCCTGTGAAGTCCGTATATACAAGGTGTTACGTGCATTATGCGCCCAGGCTTATTCAGCGGTTCACTAGGTCTATCTTTAAATGTACATTGAAGCGAGTCAGTTAAAAAAACAGGTTTTAATTGAGCAATCATGGGTGTTCAAGTTCGGGAACAGTATGAACCAAGCAAAAATACGGTTAATATGTTTCCCGTTTGCCGGCGGTTCAGCGAGCTTTTTTCACAGCTGGCAGGCACTGATGCCCGATGAAGTTGAACTGGTGGCAATAGAATTACCAGGGAGGGCTTCTCGAATTAGAGAGCCATTAATAACTGATAGTCACGAATTATTAAATCAGTTAGAGGAACTGGACGTTTTGAACGTAGAAAAGCCCTTTGCCTTTTTTGGCCATAGCATGGGAGCCCATATAGCCTTTGAATTAAGTAGAAGACTCAGGCAAAGTGACAAGCCACAACCTGTTCATTTGTATTTATCAGGGCGCGGGGCCCCCCATATAAAAAATGAAAAGAAAAAAATACATGCCCTGCCGGAAAAAGAATTTATTCAGCAAATAGCCAGTTTAAATGGCATGCCGCAAGAGGTGCTGAGCAACCCAGAGTTGATGGAATTAGTCAGCCCGATTTTAAGAGCAGACTGCAAACTACTTGAAACATGGGCATATAAGGAAGATGAAAAACTTAATGTGCCTATCACAGCTATGATGGGAGCTGAAGACCCATCAGCGACACACAATAAAGTTGAAAGATGGGCCGACCTAAGCAGTAAAAGTTTCAGGTTGTATCAATTTCCTGGCGACCATTTTTTTATAAATACTGCCAAACAGGCAGTAGTGGACAAGATTGTGGATGATTTAAAATTAAAGTGAATTTTATAAAATCAGATAAAATTAGTGAAATAAATGCCTAATGACATAGAAGAAAATTTAAAAAAACAGGAAGCCAAACGCTTTGTGCAGGTGCCGATGATAATCCTTCTTGGGCTTATTGTGGTCTTGGTAGCCTTGGTAATGTTTAAACCTAAAGCCCTGAAAGAAGTGCCTGAACCAAGGCTTCCTGTAGTCAGCATACAGCAGGTCGAGAAACAAACGGTTTCCATTCCGGTTTATAGTAGAGGCATCATAAAACCGGGAACAGAAATACCCCTGATAAGTGAAGTCCAGGGAAGGATAGAGGAGGTTTCAAAAAACTTTGAAAGCGGTGCCTTTTTTAAACAAGGGGAATTGCTGTTAAAAATAGATGCAACTAATTATACGCTTGATTTGGCAAGGGCTAAATCGCAAGTTGCGAACGCCAAATTAAACCTTGCCAAAGTAGCCGCAGAGGTAAAATCAAATAGAATTTCAGAATCAAGTGTCGGTAAAGCCAGGCTTGAAGAAGCTCATGCGCAACTGGAAGCGGCACAGGCAGACTATACCCGAGCCAAGCTTTTATTGGCAGGAACAAGTATTGTCGCGCCATTCGATGGCCGGGTTCGGGAAAAATTAGTTGATGTAGCCCAATACATAACACCAGGTGCTCAAATAGGAACTATTTTTGCAACCGATATGGCCGAGCTGAAATTGCCGCTATCAGATGCACAACTTGAGCTGATAAAAATTCCGACACAATTCGGTGGTAGCGATGCTGAGCAACACCCAAGAATAATTTTGCGCGGAGAATATGCCGGCCATGATTATTACTGGTACGGAAAAGTTGTGCGTACAGAGGGTGGCGTTAATCAGCGTAACCGCTTATTACATGTTATTGCTGAAATAGAACAGCCTTTTAATGAAGATGAGAGCCAACCAAACAGGCCGCCACTGACGATAGGGAAATTTGTGGAAGTTGAAATTGAGGGTACAAAGTTTCACGATGTTGTGGCAATCCCCCGTAAAATACTCAGAAACTCTAACCAGGTCTGGACGTTAAATGACGATAATCATCTCGAAATAAAGCAAGTGGAGGTGATGCACCGTGGTAAAGACAAGGTTTATATTAGAAGTGGTCTGGAACATGGGGATTGGGTGGTCAGTACCCAGCTGGATGTGGTTGTTGATGGCATGAAAGTACAGTTAGCCGATAATCAAAAAGTGGATCGCTTGCCCAGCCTTGCACCTGATACCCAAGAAGAACAGAAAAATATAAGTCCGCCTGCTGATTTACTACCTGTGCTCGGTGAAGAAAATGAGCCTGTGGAAGAGAATGCACAGGCTGTAGGCCCGGCCGAAAATGAAGCAACGACCGAAGCAATCGAGCAGCAGCCACTTATATTGCAGCCTGAATCGAGTATGCAGGATCCAGGCAGGGCACTTGCTCAAGATCAGCCTGAGAAGCAGGCTGGCGAAACAATATCAAAAGAAAATAAGACCGTTAAGCCGTTTTTAAGTAAACAAACATCAAAGCCGACGTCTAATAATAAACTGACAACTGAAATAATCTTAAGAGAATCCAAGATGCCTGTTTCGTTGTTAGAAAGAGAGTAGGCTGCTGATTATGAAAGGTTCTATCGCCTGGTTCGCAGACAATAAAGTAGCCGCCAATTTATTGATGATGCTCATTCTGGTTGCAGGCATGTTGACGGTGCCTGAAATTCGAAAAGAAGTCCTGCCTGATTTTTCTTCTCAGATGATTTCTATTACCGTGCCGTACCCTGGAGCCTCGCCTTCAGAGGTTGAAAAAAACATTACCAATAAAATTGAAAGTGTAATTCATGGCATTGAAGGCATAAATAATCTTTTTTCCAGATCTCTGGAAAATATGGCGATTATCACCATAAAAGTTGGCCATAACTACGATGTGAATGAGCTGTTAGAAAAGGTAAAAGGCAAAGTAGAAGGCATCAGTGATCTGCCACCCAATGCGGAGAAGCCCGTCGTTAGGGAAATACCTATCCAGGTTTTGGTCAATAAGCTGGTTATAGCCGGGCAAGCAGATGAACGCTCCTTAAAGAATCTTGCTTATAAAATTCGTTCAGACTTGTTGCAGAAACCCGGGCTTTCTAGTGTTGAGCTTGATAATGTCAGAAGTGATGAAATATCGATTGAATTATCTGAGTTTTCCTTAAGACGTTATGACTTAAGCTTTTCTGAAGTTGTCTCCGCTATCCAAAGCAGCTCTCTGGATATTTCTGCAGGGGAAGTAGGGCAGGTTTCTTTAGGTTTGCAAGGGAAAGCGCAAAGCGGGGAAGATTATGAAGACATTGTTTTACGTTCAGATCCGGAAGGTGGCCGTATTCTATTAAGTGATGTTGCAAAGGTCATCGATGGATTTGCGCAAAGTAATGTATTAAGCCGTTTTAATGGCAAGCCTGCGGTTGCCTTAAATATTTTTAGAGTAGGCGACCAGAACCTGTTGAAAGTTTCAGATATTATTGAAAGTTATGTCGAGCATCCCGATCAATATTTACCCGAAGGGATTACCCTGCATATCTGGAAAGACAGTTCGCGGCATTTTAAAAGCCGTATAAAACTGTTAAAAGATAATGCTATTGGTGGTTTTCTGCTGATACTGATTATTTTAATGTTGTTTCTGAAATTCCACCTGTCTTTTTGGACCAGCCTGGGTATTCCGATTTCTTTTCTTGGCGCACTTTGGTTCATGCCCTACTTCGGTGGGTCTATCAATATGATTTCCATGTTCGCTTTTTTACTGGTGTTAGGCATCGTTGTGGATGATGCCATTATTGTCGGTGAAAGTATTTTTACTGAAAATAGCAAGGGTAATCATGGTTATGAAGGAGCTGTGGCCGGCGCAAAAGCCGTAGCGACTCCGGTTATTTATGCGGTGATTACAACCATGGTGGCATTTTCGCCATTGTTATTTTTGCCTGGAGCAGAAGGCAAGCTGGTGCAGGCGATACCGGTGGTTGTGTTATTGACACTGGCGTTTTCTTTATTGGAATCATTGTGGATATTGCCGGCACACCTGTCTACGAACAGCTTACAAAAAGCCGTTGCTTTTATGTCCAGCAAAGCCTTGGAATGGCTGCCATTCTCCAGGCGTATAAACAGCGCGCTGATTCAGCCTGTTAGTCGTTCATTCACGGCCGTGCAGGCGCAATTCTCAACAAGCCTGGAAAATTTTATAGCGCTCCGATTCCGCCCTTTTTTGGAATGGGTTTTAAAATGGCGTTATGCTGCGTTAAGCAGTTTTGTCGCGGTTTTTATTATTTTTTTAGCCATGATTGCTACCGGTTGGATAAAGCTGCAGTTTTTCTCCGAAATAGAGGGTGAGGTGGCCAAAGCCAGGGTTGAGTTTGCAACCAATACGCCTGACTCAGTGATAGAAAACGCCATATACATCCTTGAAAATGCGGCAATTGAATTGGCTAAGGAGCTGGAGGCGGAAACCGGTGAAGAGCAGATTATCACTATTGCCAGTAATACCGGTATTGGCGGCGATAGTGTTGGCTTGGTTGAGCTGGGGCTTGCGCCCTCTGAAATACGCAGCATAAGCGGCGAAGAAGTCAGCTTTAGATGGCGGAAAAAAATTGGTCGTATTCCCGACATGCTGAGCCTTGATATTGGCGCCACTATTAATCAACCGGGTCCAGATATAGATATAGAGTTATTTGGGCAGAATCTTGATCATTTGCGGAATGCATCCAATGACTTAAAAGTGCAGCTTGCAGGATTTTCAGGCACCTATGAAATTCAAGATTCATTTCAAACCGGGCAATCGGAAGTTTATCTGCAAATGAAGTCTGCAGGTAGGGATTTGGGCCTGAATTTAAATGATCTGGCCCACCAGGTCAGGCAGGCTTTTCACGGTGTGGAAGTACAGCGCATCCAGAGGAAAGAAGAAGATATAAAAGTCGTTGTGCGCTACCCTGAAACAGAACGCAATTCCTTATGGCATCTTGAAAATCTCAGCGTCAAGCTGCCCGATGGCACCTTAACACCGCTGTTAATGGTGGCAGAAGTGTACTATGGAACAGGGCCCTCTGAGATCAAGCACAATGATCGTAAACGGATTATCCGGGTTCAGGCCAGAGTCGACGCGGCATTAAATAATGATGCGAAAATTATGGCCGATTTGCGCACTGGCTTCTTTAAACAGATGGCCCAAGATTACCCGGATATAAAATGGGGATTATCAGGCTTGCAGCAAAACAAGCAGGATATTATCGATTACATGGGGAAAAGCTTTACCATTGCATTGCTGGTGATGTACATGCTGATGGCTTCGTTGTTTCGTTCCTACATTCAACCCTTGATGGTTATGTTTGCTATTCCGTTTGGTCTTATTGGCGCAATGGCTGGCCATTTAGTGCTGGGTATGGAAGTCAGTATCTGGTCGATGGTGGGTATGATTGCGGTGAGTGGAGTGGTGGTAAATGACACTCTGGTGCTAGTAGATTTTATCAATCGTAATCGACTTGCGGGGATTCCTTTGGATGTGGCCATTCGTGAAGCCGGTGTTTCACGATTCAGGCCGATTATTCTGACATCGTTGACCACCTTTGCCGGCTTGACACCGCTGATGCTCGAAAGCAGTTTGCAAGCACAATTTATGATTCCAATGGCGGTATCCCTGGCATTTGGAGTTATGTTTGCAACCTTGGTCAGCTTGGTACTTGTTCCCGCCGCCTATCATATTCTAGATGATATTAAAGTTAATTTAGGCATCAGAGATGCTTTGCATTTTGTTGCGCCCACTGCAGTGCCGGAACCTGTTGTTGATGTGATTAAAGACAATGAACCGATAAGGAAAAAAACTGATATCAGCGACCCCTCCACTTTACAGTGGCATATTGGACTCGATGAATCTTATAACCAAGGCTATGCTTTGGGGTTAAGTGGCAAAGGCGAGCAAGACTGCCCTTACGAAGAAGATGAGCTGGCGGCCAGTTGGGAAGCTGGCTGGGATGATGGCTATGAGCAATATCAAGAAGATAACAACGGTGATGGCAAGGAAGTGCCTGCCTAGCTAGCACTTCTGGCCTCAGGGTAAACTAATTAAGAGGATTCATGAAAAAACTTTTACCAATTGTTGTTCTGGGTACGGTGGTAGCGGGCTTCATTTATTTCGGTTTGGTCAGTATGGATGCCTTTATACTGATTAATATCGCACTTGCGGTTATGGTTATACTGTTAACACTCAGCCAGGCGACTATAAGACAACGCAAAGCTAAGCAGCAAAAAGATCAGGAAAAGCAAAACGATAACTGAGCGGAACGCCCTTAAGTGTTGAATGCAGACGCGGCGATTAAAATAGCGTAATTCACATAAATAGTTGCAATAAATCATTTAAATAACGATAGCCCAATTCAGTGGCTTTAATAGTTGAGTCTGATTGAATCAGCAAACCCTTTAACCGTGCCTGCTCCAGATTTTTGGCAATACAGCTTAGTTTCCTGCCCGTGTGTTGTGCAAATAAATCGGGCTTAAAGCCCTTGGATAAACGCAAGGCATTCATCATAAATTCAAGGGGTAGTTCATCAGCAGGTATTAAATGTGAACCGGCTAAAAAGCCCTTATCTAAACTTAAATAATCCGCGGGCATTCTAGTTTTCCAGTACCTTTCGATGGCAAAATTTTCCCCTTTTGCTCCCTGTATTGGCTGGGTAATTTTGCTATGAGCGCCGGCACCTATGCCAATGTAATCGCCAAAGCGCCAATAGTTTAAGTTGTGTTTGCTGACATTGTTGTCAGTGGCATAAGCTGACACTTCATAACGTTGATAGCCATGCCTGGATAGAAATTCCAAACCTTTAGTTTGCATGTCCTCAATGCCTTCATCATCAGGCAAAGGCGGCGGTGTATTATAAAAAACCGTATTCGGTTCTAATGTTAATTGATACCAGGAAATATGTTGTGGCCCCAGGTCCACGGCTTGTTGCAAATCATTCAATGCTTCAGCAAGATTCTGCTCTGGAAGACCAAACATCAAATCAAGATTAATTTGTTTGAAACCAGCTTTCTTTGCCGAGACCATGGCTTTAGTGGCTTCAGCAGCTGAATGAATACGACCTAAAGAGTGTAGTTTTTGATTTGAAAAACTTTGTACGCCAATCGACAAGCGATTAATACCAGCCGTAAGAAAACCGGAAAAGCTTTGTTGTTCGACCGCACCAGGGTTGGCTTCAAGGGTTATTTCTGCATTGGGTAGGAGTTCCAGTTTATCGTTAATAGCGGTCAGTAAAAAAGCGAATCCTTGTGGAGAAAACAGGCTGGGTGTTCCACCACCAATAAAGATGCTTTTTATGGCGCGACCCTGAACGTATTTAAGATCCTGATCAAGGTCTTTCAGCAAGGTATTCAGGTAGGCTTGTTCAGGAATATTAGAGCCAGCGGTATGGGAATTAAAATCGCAATAGGGGCACTTTTTTATACACCAGGGAATATGGATATAAAGCGATAATGGTGGTAAAGGGTGGGTAGGCATGGGGAATGGGCGCCATTGTATTATGCTGAAGGTGCAAGACCAGGAAAGTTAAAATAAGCCGTATTCTTTAACCATCACGCCAAAGTTACGAAGGGCCTGCGCTCTATGACTGAGTTTGTTTTTTACCCTGGGATCTAGTTCCGCGGCAGTGCAATGGTGACTGTTGAGATAAAAAACCGGGTCGTAGCCAAAGCCCTGCGTGCCTGAAGCTGAGCTGGCAATTTGACCGTGCCAGCGAGCTTCAGCAATCACCGGACACGGATCTTCGGCATGAAGGACAAAAGCGATGGCGCAAAAGAAATAAGCACTGCGTTCGTTTCCGGTAAAACCTTTCATTTCATAAAGTAGTTTTTCTACATTTTCTTCGTCGCTGGCATCAATGCCCGCGTAACGCGAAGAATAAATGCCGGGTGCGCCTTGAAGCGCATCGACCACTAAGCCAGAGTCATCGGCCAGTGCCGGTAAGTGACTCAGGCTGGCCGCATGACGGGCTTTAAGAATGGCGTTTTCAACAAAGCTTAAGCCTGTTTCGTCGGGATCCTCAATGCCAAATTCAGTTTTCGCTACGAGTTCAATTGCTTGCTCTGCCAAAACAGATTTAATTTCAGCTATTTTGCCGCGATTACCACTGGCAATAATAATTTTTTGCACAGAATATTAAACCCTTGGCAAACGTATTTAGTCAGTGAAAAATTTTTGTTGGAATTTAATCGTATGTTTTAGCTTGCTGCCTTCCGGTTGTACATCAATTTGAAATTTAAAAGATTCTTCGTTACTAAAATGAAAGTTACAAAGATAATAGATAGCACTGCCTTCTCTTACTTCAGTGAATTTTAGTTTTTGCTGCTGGCCAAGCAGATTGCTGGCGGTGCCGCTTAGCACTGCAGATATACCTTTATAGCCGTCCTCGGTTTTTTCTTGTAGGGCAATGTTAATAACACCTTCATAGCGGCTTCTAAGTATTTTATATTGGCTGGCCACTTCTGGTTGAATTAAGGTACTGTTAACGGCACTGTAGTGAACTTTATAATTACCAAAAGTATCCGCTTGCTCGGCCCAGGCTGTCAGCGGGGTGAGAGAGGCAAGGGCGGTAAGTGTGGTAAGTACGGTAAAATAGACACTGGCTAAAACAAGCCGTGGCCGAAAGCGAGATAAAATCAACATAAAGTACCTTCCTCCATTTTTATAATTAACCGTGGGTCACTCTATAGATTGCAATTTCGCCAAAAAAATTTGGTAAAATACGTGAAGCCCAACCTTTGTTATGTGACTGATCCACAACCGTTCGATTTAAAATTTTAATGTGTTTACGGTAGCACAGGGCTTC
>JBECKY010000122.1:0-43661 GCA_040235475.1 Pseudomonadales bacterium | reverse complement strand
TAATATGCCAGTCTTTTCAGCACAAAGGTTTTGGAAGTTTTTATATGAGCGACTTGGTTGATATTGAAAAAATATCCTTGAAACAATTTACCGAAAAGGCCTACCTGGATTATTCCATGTACGTGATTCTGGATCGGGCCTTGCCTCATATCGGCGATGGCTTGAAACCGGTACAGCGGCGTATTGTGTATGCCATGTCTGAGCTGGGTTTAAAGGCCAGCGCCAAGTATAAAAAATCCGCCCGTACTGTGGGTGATGTGTTGGGTAAATTTCATCCCCACGGTGATTCGGCCTGTTATGAGGCGATGGTACTGATGGCGCAGCCGTTTTCCTACCGTTATACCTTGGTCGATGGGCAGGGCAACTGGGGTTCGTCGGATGATCCCAAGTCTTTTGCCGCCATGCGTTATACCGAGTCTCGGCTTTCTGCCTACGCGGATGTCTTGCTGGGTGAGTTGGGCCAGGGTACGGTGGATTGGCAGCCGAATTTTGATGGCACCTTGGATGAACCCGCTTTATTACCGGCACGTTTGCCCAATATTTTACTCAATGGCACCACCGGGATTGCGGTGGGTATGTCCACGGATATTCCTCCTCATAATCTTCGGGAGGTGGGCGCGGCCTGTATTCATTTGTTGCAAAACCCGGGGGCTTCGCTGGATGATTTATTTGCATTTATAAAAGGCCCGGATTTTCCCACCGATGCTGAAATTATCACCCCGGCCAATGAATTAATTGCGCTGTATGCTTCAGGTAAAGGTGGGCTGCGAATGCGGGCAGTGTATGGGGAGGAGGATGGTGAAGTGGTGATCACTGCGCTGCCCCATCAAGTATCTGGTGCCAAGGTGTTGGAGCAGATCGCCCAGCAGATGCAGGCGAAAAAACTGCCCATGGTGGCGGATTTGCGCGATGAGTCTGATCATGAAAACCCTACGCGCCTGGTGATTGTGCCCCGTTCTAACCGGATTGATAAAGAAGCCTTGATGGCGCATTTGTTTGCCACTACCGATCTGGAAAAAACCTACCGGGTGAATTTGAATATGATTGGCTTGAATGGCCGCCCTCAGGTAAAAAATTTAGCCACGATATTGGGGGAATGGCTTGAGTTCAGGGTTATCACTGTTACCCGACGTTTGCAATACCGCCTCGATAAAGTGTTGGATCGCCTGCATTTGCTGGCAGGTTATCTTACCGCCTTTTTAAATATTGATGAGGTGATTGCCATTATTCGCGAGGAAGAAAAGCCCAAGCCGGTGCTGATGGCTAGGTTTAATCTCTCCGACAGGCAGGCTGAAGCGATTCTGGAGCTGAAATTACGGCATTTAGCCAGGCTTGAAGAAGTAAAAATTAAAGCTGAGCAGGATGAGCTGGAGCAGGAAAGGCAGAGCCTGGAAAAAACCTTAGACTCGAAAGCGCGGCTGAAGAAACTGATTATTGCCGAAATTAAAGAGGATATGGAAAAGTACGGTGATAACCGGCGTTCGCCGATTGTGGCCCGTGCCGAAGCCAAGGCCCTGTCCGAGACTGATCTGGTGGCCTCAGAACCGGTTACGGTGGTGTTGTCTAATAAGGGTTGGATCAGGGTTGGCAAAGGTCATGATATAGAAGGAGAGGCCTTAACTTACAAATCCGGTGATGCTTTTCAATCGTCGGCCAAGGGGCGCAGCAACCAGTTGGCAATTTTCCTTGATGATACGGGGAGAAGTTACACCTTGCCAAGCCATAGCCTGCCTTCTGCCAGGGGGCAGGGCGAGCCTTTAACCGGACGCTTGCATCCACCTTCAGGTGCGTTATTTAAGGCTGTTTTAATGGGCGGCGACGATCAGGCTTGTTTGCTGGCTTCCGATGCCGGTTACGGCTTTGTGGGTAAACTGGGGGAGATGATTACCAAGAACAAGGCGGGTAAAACCCTGCTCAAATTACCCAAAGGATCTAAGCCTGTGGCCCCTGTCGTGATTGCGGACAAGGACAAGGCGGAGCTTAAAGTGGCCGCGATCAGCAATGAGGGGCGAATGCTGGTTTTTCCCTTGGCCGATCTGCCCGAAATGCCCAGAGGCAAAGGCAACAAAATCATCAGCATACCTTCAGCAAGGGCCGCTGCAAGGGAAGAGTTGATGGTTGCCTGTTGTGTCTTTAAGCCTGAAGATACCCTGGTTATTTATGCCGGTAAGCGCCATGTCAGGATAAAGGGTGCCGACCTGGACCATTACGAGGGTGAGCGTGGGCGTAGGGGCAGTAAATTACCCAAAGGTTATCAAAAGGTTGAGCGTGTGGTCGTCGAAAGTAAAGCATAGCTGGCAAGAGCCAGGGTGAGCTGCTTCAGCTGAGTTAACAGCTTCCTTATTAAGTTATTCATTGCCGGGCAAGGGGCTGGTATTACCCTGCGCTCTTAAAATTTCCATATTTTCCAGGACTGTTTTTGCGCGCTCAAATTTTTGCTGGATAGCGGTATTGCCGCTATCCAATTGTAAAAGAACTTCCCATATTTCGTAGGCTTCCCGGGGTTTCTCGGTTCGATACAGGTCGTCTGCGGCTTGATCCAGTTTGCTTATTTCACTGGCAAGTAAGGCTTTGGCTTGTTCAATAAGAGCTTGATGGAGCGAGCGGTGCGTGGTTAATGGCGCCAGCTCAATAAGGTTCAGCTTGATAGCGAGCAGGTTGTTATCCTGAATGTTTTGTTCCAGCAGGTTGGTCAGGACGTTTATAGAATCTTGTGTATTGGGCTGATTTAAGTCGTTGCGGCGGATAGGGATTGAATGGCCGGTAGAAGCAGCGAGTTCCACAAACTG
Organism: Pseudomonadales bacterium; assembly: GCA_040235475.1. Lineage (GTDB taxonomy): Bacteria > Pseudomonadota > Gammaproteobacteria > Pseudomonadales > UBA3067 > JBECKY01. The sequence goes on along the minus strand of JBECKY010000122.1, from coordinate 40,872 downwards.
CTCCATGGTTTTGCCTTCGAGTTTTTCAGGTTCCATTGCTTCCAGGCAGCGTTTTGCTGTTTTCCAGTCTCCGCTTTGATTACTTTTCTTTGCCAGAGAGAGTAAACGGGTATTGTGCCTGTTAAGTTTAAACTCCAGCCAGTATCTGTTGATACGACTAATAGGGTTTCTGCGCGTAGATCGATTCAGTAGTTGGTTAAATTTATATTGTTGGTGTAGCCAGGCCTGCTTTTCTAAAGCAGTATTGGCCCTGGATTTTAATAATTTTCTATTCTGGCTTTTTTTAATCGACTCAAGGGCCTGCTGAATCGCTTTTTTATCAAGCACTTGCCTGGTTAAAGGTTGTAATAAGTTCTCTGCTTCGGCCCAGCGGTTCTGGCGAGAGAGCCGGTAGGCTTCTTGAATAGTGCTGCTGCTATACTGAGCGGATTCATTTTGTATTCGGGTTAATAATTGTTTTGCAACTTCTTCAGGCATTAATTCCCGTTGCTGCTTTTTCTCAACATGCTTTGTAGCTGCGATATAGTGGTGTTGGTTTATCAGCTGTTCTACATCATTGATTAAGGATGTCTGCGGTTCTGTAACAGATTCCGGTGCAGGTTCTGCCCAGGCATTTATCGACGCTGCTGCCCACAGTGCGCATAGAGTGACAGCACAGGTAGTAATAAAGCTGCTCGAAAGCAATCGACTAGTCATTTGCATTAGGCGGATACTGCGGTTTGAGGTGGTGCTTCAAAGTCTTTGGGGGAAAGTAACTCATTGGCCTGAGATTCGATTAACAGCTTATAGTCATCTTTGAGGCCTTGAATAATATAAACCGGCACCGGTTGCGCCTTTCCCTTTACTGACAGCGACATCTGTTGTTCAACCTCCAGCTTGTTGCCAAGCTTTGATGCATGGTAAACATCATCGCTGATTACCAGCTTTGCCGGTTGCCCAGCGTTACAAAGCCTGGAAGCCAGGTTAACAGTATTGCCCACCACAGTATATTGCATATGCTCGGAACAACCCAAGGTGCCTGCTAACATTTCGCCGCAATGAATGCCCAGTTTAAATTCTACAGTGGGTAAGCCTTTGTTTGCTCGTATGCTATTGAGTCGGTCCACCAGGCATAAGAGCAGTTGCGCACAGAAAATGGCATGAGACGCATGCTCAAGGTCTTCTTCAATGGCGCCAAATATAATCATCGCGCCGTCCCCCATGTATTTATCCACGGAGCCGTTGTATAAGGTGCTGGATTTCAGAATAAAGTAGTAGTATTCATTGAGAAGTTTGGCAACTTCCTGAGGTTCCAAATCTTCACACATGGCAGTAAAGCCAACAATATCAACAAAAAGCACGCTGGCATTGACATACTGGCTTGGAATACCTGGCTGACCAAGGTTGGACAGAATGTTTTGGGCAATATCCGGGGCCATATACTGTGAAAAAGTGGTTTCAATCTGCTGGCGTTCTTTGAGGCCCTGTGCCATGGAATTAAAACTGTTGATTAACTCGCCGATCTCATCATTCCTGGATTCAGTAATACGATAATCCAGGTTGCCTTCGGCAATTGCATTAGCGGCCATGGTTAAATGTTTTACCGGATTGGTAATATGCCGGCCTAAGGCAAAGGAAAGCATAAAGGACACCAGTAAAATCAACACAGTGGTGGCACCCATCCACTGAATAGACGTGCGGATAGTGGAGGTAACAGACTCTTTATTCAGTGTTATTTGCGCATAGCCTGCGATTACATCCTGAAAAGTTATGGGTGCTATATAAGTATTGCCCAGGCTATAAGAGCTGGAGGCCGGCTTTTCCTGGTTGTCTGCGCCCGGCATGAGCAGTCGTGCATTGTTAGCATTTTCTTTGGCGGCTGCACTACCCGACTGAGCCAGAAGCTGATGGTTAGCACCAAAAAAAACAGCACTTTCTACATTGGCATCATCTGCCAGTTTGGTGGCAATAACATTCAGGCTGAGCAAGTCATTTGCCAAAACCAGCTCGGATGCGGCGTAGGCAGATTGTTTGGCTATGGCGTTGCCAAAGGTTTCGGTTTGTTTGTTCAGCAAAGACTGTAAATTTGTTGCCAGGATAAGCCACAGCATACCCAGGGTAATCGCCACCAGGCCAGCTAATGCCAAGGCAACTTTCTGTGCAATAGGCCTGATGGGGGAATGAAGTGACTGTATCTTGGCAGAATTCATAGGTAGCTTTCGTTTACTGGCTTAAGTACAAGTTTAATGCAAGGGTTAATGAACCAGGCATTGCGCAATGCCCTGGCGTCAACGCAATTAGCGCATATTATGCCACGAGATAGAATATAAAAAAGCATCGTATACATGGCGAATCAATACTATAGGCGTTTGATGACTGGAGAAAGAGGGATTGACTCAGCTATTAATAAGGTTTTGTTCATGACTTATTCAAAGCTTGCCTGGGCTGCATTCATTTTATAATGGCCCTTAAAGCTTGATTGCAAAGCGTTGACAGCAAGATCGATTATAAATTCACTGCAATGGCTACGACGCACTGCGATAAGTCCCTGGACATTGATATAATAGTAAAAAATCAGCTGGAACATATAACTGACTGGAAATAATCGTGAATGATATTGTACTCATGCAAGTAACCGGGCGTGGTGGCGAAGAACTTACCAGAGTAGTTCTGGGCGTATTGGCAGAATTTAACACCACAGTGCTTGATATTGGTCAGTCGGTCATTCATGAAACCTTGAACCTTGGGCTGCTGGTTGAAATGAACGAGCCAGAGCATTTTGCCACCATGAAAGCAGCCCTGACTGAATTAACACTTAAACAAAGCGGTGATATCAGCTTTACAGAGGTTTCTACGCAAAATTATCAGCACTGGGTCAGTGCCCACAGTCGTGAGCGCTATATTGTGACCTTGCTGTCCCGTCGTATTACCGCGGCGCAATTAGCAAAAGTCGTAGCCATTATCAGTGAAGAAGGCTTGGAAATATTTAACATCAACCGTCTTTCCGGCCGAATTGATCTTAGCTCAGAAGATCGCGATGCCAGTTTAGCTCAGCACACTAAAGCCAGTGTTGAGCTGTTGGTAAGAGGTGTCGCCAAGAATATGGGGCGCTTGCGGGAGCGCTTCCTGGATGCAGCCAATGCAATGGGTATTGATATTGGTTTTCAAAAAGACAATGCTTACCGAAGAAACCGGCGTTTGGTGGTTTTTGATATGGATTCTACCTTAATAGAAGCAGAGGTGATCGATGAGTTGGCAAAGCGGGCTGGGGCAGGTGATGAGGTTGCCAAAATAACTGAGCAGGCTATGGCTGGAGAAATTGATTTTCAACAGAGCTTTAGAAAAAGGATTGCATATTTGAAAGGACTTGATGAAAGTGTGTTGGCTGAAATTGCCGAAACCCTTGAACTCACCGAAGGCGCAGAGCATTTGGTCAAGACCTTGAAAGCCCTGGGCTATAAAACCGCTATTATTTCCGGTGGATTTAATTATTTTGGCCGCTACTTGCAGAACAAGCTGGGCATTGACTATGTTTATGCCAATGAGTTGGAAATTATCAATGGTAAAGTCACCGGTGAAGTGCTTGGCGCTATTGTTGATGCGCAACGCAAAGCGGATTTGTTACGTGAAATTGCAAAAAAAGAAAACATCAGTCTTGAGCAGGTTATTGCCGTAGGCGATGGCGCCAATGATTTGAATATGCTGGCGCTTGCGGGTCTGGGTATTGCGTTTCGCGCCAAACCCCTGGTTAAAGAAAATGCCAAGCAGGCTATTTCAACCTTGGGCCTGGATGGTATTTTATATCTCTTGGGCGTTACTGATTGGGATTTAATCGGCTTGGAGGAAATAAGCTAGCGGCTGCTTTATACCTGTATTTATTGTTCTTCAGAAAATTCATAATCCATTTTTTCGGCGGGTGATTGCAGGTAGTGGCCCTGAACATAATGCGCCCCTATTGGCCATAGCGTTGAGAGTAAGGCTGCGCTTTCAACAAAGGGTATAATGGTTTGCAGCTCGAACTTTTGTGCATATTGAATAAATTCCTTAAGCGTTTCTTTTTTACCTTCTTCTTCCAGATTATCAATAAACTGCGGGTGCAGTTTTAAAAACTCAGGTTGTACATGCTTGAGTGTATTGAAAGGGCTATTTGCTGCGCCAAATCGGCTGATGGCTATACTGCTATGAAGTTTTTTCAGGGCGCCGTTAAAAGTTTTAGCGTGATCAAGGTAGGAATTAATATCATTTTCAGATAATTGAAAGATCACGCTGTGAGTGGGGATGTCGGCGGCTTTAAAAACTTTTTCCAGCCAGGGAAGAAACTCCTGATTTTGTAAGGATTTAACTGTTAAGTTGATAAATAATCGGGTGTCATGCCCTTCAGCAACGTGTTTAGCTAACACTTTCGTGGCTTCAATGATAACCCAGCGATCAATTTTTTCGCTAAAGCCGGCCTGATCGGCAGTGGCAAGAAATTCGCCAGCTGACACCAGGTTGCCTTCATCATCCTGCATGCGTAATAAAACCTCGTAAAGCTCCTGAGTTTCGCCGCGCATACTGATCACCGGCTGAAATAATAATTTCAAGGTGCCATCATTCAAGGCTTTTTCAATTCTAAAGGTGAGGTCAGCCTCTTCGGCATGTTCTTGTTTAATGTACAGCGCAATGGAGTTGCCCTGGGTTTTTTCCCAGGCCTGGTTTGATGCTTCGTGCGCTCTGGCAATTAAAGCTGAACTATTAGGCGGTGTATCGTTTTTTTCGATTAAAGCAATACCAATACTCGCTGTAAGTTGCAGCGTCATATTACCGATTTTGAAAATATTCACTTCCAGTGCCTGGCGTACCTTTTCGGCCAGTTGTGTTGCTTTTTCCTTGCTGGCTTTTGCTTGCAGTAAAGCAAAAGTATCATCACTGAAACGTGATGCCATGTCTGGTTCTGGAGCGACCTTTTTGAGTAAATCGGCAATTTGTTTTGTCAGTTGATCCGTGCCTCCAATCCCAATGGAGGTTTTAATTTTATTGAAATCATCCAGATGAATATAGGATAAGGCACTTGCACTGTTCGATTTGCCTATGCCCGCAATGCACTGATCAAGCTTGTCAATAAAATAGGTTCTGTTAAACAGCCCGGTGTTAACGTCCTGGCTGCTTAATTCCTTGAGTTTTGCTTCCAGTTCTTCGTTGCCTTTATCCAGCCTCAGGATGATTTGTGTGCAGGGCTCGCCATCATAGCTGGCAGGAGAAAAATTCATTTTAAGGTGTATTTCATCATTCGCTGTGGTCACGCCATGGCAGGCAAGATCAGCGGTTTGGTCATCCTGGTTGTAGTTGCGCAAAAATTCCTTGAATTTATCCTTGTCGAGGGCAGCAATCATGTCCATGATTGGCAAGCCTTCGATATCGTCACGATTTTCGTAGCCAAACATTTCTACGTAGGCATCATTTGCATAAATGTGCATGCCATCGTGCACGTAGGTAATGGCGTCCCTGGAGCTGTCCAGCAGCAGCGTACACCTTTTATCAACTTCGGCAAGAGCCTGTTCAGACTTGTGCCTTAAACGCCTGTCGTATAAATTATTAAGCTCTCGGGTAACCACCAGCTTTAGGCGTTCGCGTTCTGTTGCGGGTACGACATCCTGGGCACCGGCTTGGAGACCTGAGGTGATGGTTTCAGAGTCGTTGTCGTCGGAAAGTATAATCAGAGGAATATCTTTATTAAGTTTTTTGAGGTGAGTGAGAACGGTGCTGACATTGATTTGCTTGGTTTCTGGCCGGGACAGGAATAGGTCCCAGACACCGCCGTTTAATACATCCAGCAGGTCTTCTTCGTCTTCTATCTGGTGCGCGCGGGTTGCGTGCCCAAAATTACGCAACTCGTTGATTAACTGTTCGGCTTCATCTTGAGAGTCGTGCAGAATCAAGAGGCGGATGGCTTCGTTGTATCGGGTTTTTATAGCCATGAAAATAAAATAGAAATAAATTAAAATTCTTCTGTCTGCATTATACCTTGATTTGAATAAAAATTTACTCGATCAATTCGGAGTTTTATAATTTATTCCACAAGCCATCGAAATCATCGTTGGCGATATTGTAAGGAATACTGGTGCTCTCGCTGGCCTTAGGTTCGCTGTCTGTGGCTTGTTGCTGCTCTATCATATCAAAGGTGAATAAACTAAAAGCTGCTGTTGAAGCCATTTCTTCTTTTAAGTGTGCCTTGAGCATCAGACCGTCGCAGTTTAAGTTTATTTTATAGCCAGAGTGAAACGCAGTGTTTGGTGTGAGCAACGTTGAATGCTGGCTTATAGATTTGAGTTCGGGTAATAGCAGCGCTCTTAAAAATTCACCGGGTTTGCCAGTTTTGGGGATAATTTGGGCGCCGCAGGCTATCACTGTCGGTGCTAATAGTTCTACACCAATGCGGACACAGTCATGGGAAGTATGATTGGCCCATCGGATGACACCAATAACCCAATCTGTGCCTTTTTCCCTTATCCCCAAAAGCTCTCCAGTACGAACCAGGCTTGGAACTTTCCCGCTCCACTCAAGGCAATAGCCACCCGGACTGACATCGACTAAATTACAATTATGAACATCATAGTCACCAGATATTGTTGCCTTTAGAAGTTCTTTTTGCTTTTTAAGTGTATTTTCGAGGGCAGAAGTATCGACACTGTCAAAGTTGCCACCGTTGCTAAATGAGCCGCCCCCGCCATCGTAGGCTAAAGACCAGGCATCACCGTTTTTCTCTTCTTTTAAATCAGCGTGTGAAAAAGGACTGCCATCCGCATTCAGAAAGGGGTTGTCCCGGGTTTTCTGGATACAGTTTCCTAAGCCGTTATGAATCAAATCATCAAATTCCTGTTCGCCACTGGCAAAATAATGGATAGTTTTAAGGCCTATGCAAACATCAACAGGACCCTTTTGAATGACTCGGTTAGAGGTTCTTTCGACAGAAGCACTCCACGCATCGATTAGCTCAGAAAGTAAATGTGCACTTATTGCTTTAGGTACCGAAAAGGGAGGATCCAGCTGGATAGGGATGTCGGGGGCTTTCGGGTTTTTCTGAAATTCATTCAGATAGCTGACAAGCTCCTTGACGACTATGGCCCGCAGTTGTGTATTACTGTCGGTAGCAATCCAGTGGTGGTAGGTGGGCGCTGTGTCGCTTAATAAATCAAAATTAAATGAACCGGGAGACTCTGCATCCAGCTGAATATTTGTGTAGTTCGACCAAAGCTCTGTTGCACTATAAAGTTCAGCAATTTCTTGTTGCCTAAGCTGGTTGGGTCTTGCGGTGGCCAACAACAAGCAGCGGCAAAACGTAGCAGTAATAGTCTTTGCCAGCCCATTGCTTTCATTATCGGTGACGGAATAATCCTTTAACTTATAATATTCCGCAATTCTGTATAGCTGGTATAACTCGTGCCAGGTATGTATAGAAACAGGGTGGTAGAGTTGGTAAGTGCATACTAATATCCTGCCGGTATCCGTAATGGCGCGATGTATGGCAGTGGTAATGATCTTCGAGTATTCTTTATCTGAAACTTTACTGCAGCCATGTAAGACAACAATTTTATAACCCGTTACCAAGTGAGTTTGTAGCGCAATAGCCAAATTGGCAACCTTTCTGGCTTTTTCAGGCAGTATTAAGGCCTGATTAAGATAGTGTTTTTCTAGCAAGGTACAGACATTGTGGATATTGGGGCGCAAGGTTTCCAGCAGATAGAAACGTTTTTTGGCTGAAAATTCAACACGGTTTAATTCCTGGATGCATTGGTACAGCTGGTGAGCTGTTTCACCGATATTGGCTTTTGGCAACTGCTCTGCCCACTTAGCAAATTGTTTGCTATTTGAGCTGGTTATTTGCAATTCCTCCAAGTTTTGCTCAGGAATGCGCAACAGAAAAGTTGCTGCTGTTGTCTTACGCATAAATATTACTCAATTTTTTTAAGCTACTTCTAATATATTGTACTCAAGTGGCTGTTTTTATTTGAGAGCTTTTGCTCACCATGCTTTATTATATCCTCCTTTAAGAGTATTTACGGGGTTAAAATGTGACCTTTGTCACATTGCATGCGAGGATGTTGTAATGACTTGTAACTGGTTGAACCTGGCAATGCTTCGACTTTTTGCTTGAAATTTTCAAATTTAGAGTCGGGCCATTTTCCAATAGATGTATGCCCTTGGGTGTTTTCAGCATCCCCTTTCCAGTATCAACCGTCTTGATGAAAGAGCTAAAAACTGGTTACAGCAGGCTAGCCTAAGTTTGAAAGACTCTTGAGGCAGATCGCGGTATTATAGGCGCCATAAAATGACCGGTGATGTTGGTTTATAGCTTCCCTGGCATTTGCAAAGATTTTCACAGATAAAAAATACCACTGAAAAGAGGCTGATATGGCAAATTATTCGACCAATGAATTTCGTTCCGGCTTAAAAGTTTTGCTGGAGGGCGATCCCTGTGTCATCGTGGAAAATGAGTTTGTAAAACCCGGTAAGGGGCAGGCCTTTAATCGCGCCCGTTTGCGCAATTTAAAAACCGGTCGAATTTGGGAAAGAACCTTTAAATCTGGAGAAAGTGTTGAGGCTGCTGATGTTCTGGATGTGGAAATGCAATATTTGTACAGTGATGGTGAATTCTGGAATTTTATGGAGCCATCATCCTTTGAGCAGTATGCCGCCGATAAAACTGCCGTGGGCGACGCAGCAAATTGGCTCAAAGAGGAAGGCATCTGCACAGTGACGCTTTGGAATGGTAGCCCCCTTAGTGTCACTGTGCCAAATTTTGTCGAATTGGAAGTGACTGAAACAGACCCTGGCCTTAAAGGTGATACTGCCAGTGGGGGAGGTAAGCCAGCGACCTTGTCCACGGGTGCGGTTGTTCGCGTCCCCTTATTTATCAGTATTGGCGAAGTGCTAAAAATTGATACCCGTACGGGCGAGTATGTTAGTCGAGCAAAAGACTAAAATTGATGTCGTGTCTTTGTCGTGTAAGTAATGTTGTGCGGATAATTTTGCGTGGATAATAAATGGCGGCCTACGGCAAACCTTGAATTAATAAAGTTACGCGCATGGTTGCTGAAACGTGTGCGGGATTTCTTTTCTCAGCGCGACTTGCTTGAAGTAGAAACCCCCTTGCTGGGCCAGCACACGGTTAGTGATCCTCACTTAAAAAGTTTTACAGTCGGGTCTGCTTGTGGCGGAGAAAATCTATTCTCAGGGTTTTTGCAAACCTCGCCGGAATATTTTATGAAACGCCTGCTCGCCGCAGAAAGTGTGTCAATATTCCAAATCTGTAAGGCTTTTCGTGATGAGGAAATGGGTTGCCATCATAACCCTGAATTCACCTTGCTCGAATGGTATCGTTGTGGCTATGATCACCAGCAATTAATGTTGGAAGTACGCGAATTAATTGATGAGTTGTTTGCGAGCAAAGCCAAAAAACTTACCTGGGACGCGTTCAGCTATCAACAACTGTTTGAAAAATATCTGGGAATTAATCCTCATGTGGTTTCCAGGGATGTCTTGCTTGAGCTTTGTGTAGCGTACGTAGGTCTTGAGCAAGTGCAGGGTTTAACTAAAGATAATTGTCTGGATTTATTGTTAAGCTATAACATTGTGCCCAAGTTAAAAAATAAGGGTGCTGTTTTTGTTTTTGATTATCCCCGGAGTCAGGCGGCTTTAGCAAAACTCAGCAAAAAAGCCGATAACATAGTGGTGGCAAGCCGCTTTGAGCTTTATATTAATGGCCTGGAAATTGCCAATGGCTATCATGAGTTGACCGATCAGCAGGAACAGAAAAAAAGATTTGCTGATGACAATGGGCGGCGGCAGAAATCAGGCAGCGATGACGTGATTGCCGACGACAAGTTACTGGCAGCCCTTGAAGCAGGGTTGCCAGAGTGTGCCGGAGTTGCGATAGGTTTGGATCGATTGCTGATGGCCTTAAGTGGTGCAAAAACCATAGCAGAAGTGCAGGCATTTGCATTTAATAGCGTTTAATCCCAGTGGTTTTTGATTGCATAGCTAATTTTGGCGGATATCACCAAAGAGCTGACCCATTCGAACCGGGCAATCGATAGCCAGGGAACCACCCCAGTTAATACTGTCCTTGGGAAATAACAGTATCACTGTAGACCCCAACCGAAAGTGCCCAAGCTCTTCCCCTTTTGATAAATAAACCGGCCGCTCTCGGTTTTTATAGTTAATCGTGTAGCCTTGTTGTCGGCAGGGTGCAATTGATCCGCCCCAAACGGTGTTAATGCCAGCGACAATCATCGCCCCAACCATGATCACCGCCATGGGGCCGTATTCAGTATCAAAGTAGGCAATCATGCGTTCATTGCGTGCGAACAGTTCGTCTTCCATCGAGCATGTTCTTTGATTGACAGAAAAAAGTTTGCCTGGAATATAGCTCATGTCGCTTAAGGTTCCCGAGACCGGCATGTGCACACGATGATAGTCTTTTGGAGATAAATAGATGGTTGCAAATTTTCCGTCTTGAAACAGTGGGATTTTACTTTGATCATTGCCTAATAAATTAATTAAAGAAAAGTCTTTGCCTTTGGCTTGAATCAGTCGTTCGTTATTGATATTGCCAAACTGGCTTAGGGTACCATCGGCAGGGCATGCAATGCCAAGCGGTAAGGACGTGACAGGTCTGGCTTCTGGCTTTAATGCCCGCGTAAAAAAATCATTAAAACTTTCATAACTCTCGGGCTCGGGTTGTATTGCTTCAGACATATTAACCTGATAAATCCAGATGAATAATTTGATCAGAGCATTTTTTAAAAAAACAATACGAGACTCAGCCAGCTTGCCAACAAGACGCGACAAGCCATGATGAGGCAGGAGCAGTTGGGGCAGGTGCTGCAGGCGTTGCAAGTACAAAAGTTGATTGCGTGGGGTTTTATTAGGCATTATTCAGGCTCTACGCAGATATATGTCTTGGATGGTTAAGAAAGTACTCATGCTTAAAAAGAGCGGCTGTTATCAGTGACGGTGACGTTATAATAGGAAATGCCTTTGAGTATCAGTCGATTTCAATGGGGGTGTTTTGATCATTGCCCCATTCAGACCATGAGCCTGGGTAAGCTTTGATATTTTTAAAACCCAGAATTTTTCCAAGCAAATAAGTAAAACCTGAGCGGTGATGAGTTTGGCAATGGGTGACGATTTCATCGTCAGCGTTAATGCCCAGTTTGCTTAGGGTGTTGATTAATTCTGCCGGGTCTTTAATTTTGAGATCCCGGGCTTTGTCCATGCCTTCTGTCCATTCAAAATTGATTGCTCCAGGAATATGGCCAGCACGTTGTGCAAATGCTTGTTTGCCTTTGTATTCGGCTGGAGATCTGGCGTCCCAAATGGTAAAGCCAGGCTGGCCAAGTTTGGCTTGTATATATTCTTTATCTGCTGATGGTCCATCCTGAATAATGGCCTTGTAGTTGCTAGGTATCGGTTGTGCATGCGTTTGCTCGGTGGGCAGGCCTGCGCTGAGCCAGGCATGTATGCCACCGTTTAAATAGGAATAATGCTTGTGACCTATCATATCAAGGGTCCAGATAAACCTGCCTGCCCAGCCACCACCTTCGTCGTCATAGGCAATGACATGAGAATGCTCAGTGAGTCCAATCGCTGAAAATAAATCACTCAACGCTTCTGCTGAAGGCAGCTTGCCGGGAGCGGGCTGTTGGCCGCTGATCAAAGACTTTGGTTCTACATGAACGGCACCAGGAATATGGGCCTGTTGGTAAACACTGCTCTTTGATAAGTCAACAATCAATAGACTGTTGTCTGTTTGCAATGTTTGATGCAGGGTTTCGGGTTCTATTAGCAGTTGCAAAGGCAGTTCAGGTTTTATTTTGTTCATAGGTCGTTACAAGCCGAAATAGGGATTATTGAAATAAAGCAGGTTTTCTGGCATTGCTTTTCATATTCTAAATCATCAAACATGGCTTGTCAGTTGCTGTGATGTTAATTGTTGTCGGGATGGGTAATCGAAGCAATAATGGCAAAATAATTATCAAGGCGCTGCTGGTTTAAGTGGCCTTCTGTTACGGCTCTGCGTAAAGCACAATCTGGCTCGGTCTGGTGCGAGCAATCTCTGAATTTACAATGCCCCAGGTAAGGATGAAAATCGATAAACCCTTCAGCAATCAAGCGAGTATCCACCTGCCATAAGCCAAATTCACGAATCCCTGGAGAATCAATAAGCATACCCCCCGTAGGTATATGAAACAAACTGGCTGTGGTGGTGGTGTGCATGCCTTGTCCGGTGGTGGGGGATAGCGCCGAAACTTTCTGGCTGATATCAGGTAGCAGCGAGTTCATTAGGGAGGATTTGCCAACACCTGACTGACCGACGAAAATATAGCATCCGGTGCCCAGTAGTTGTTTGAGCTGATCCATGCCGTGTTCAGTATGGGTTGAAGATCGGATAACCTGATAGCCTATGGATTTGTATACCGCCAGTAAATCTTCAATCTCGTGCCTTGAGCGGCTTGTTTTGGTATCACTTGTTTGTACCCCTTCAGACTCGCCTGGAAGACTGTTGTCTGCAATTAAATCTTCCTTGTTGAGTAATAAAACAGGTTCAATATCCTGTAATTCTGCTGCTACAAGGTAGCGGTCAATCAGCTTGGAAGAGGGGGCAGGCTGGGGGGCAATAACAATAATAATGTGGTCAATATTAGCCGCTACCGGGCGAACATTGCCGTGGGCGTCCGGTCGGCATAATTCTGAACGCCGGGGTATTTGTGCAACAACAACCCCGGAGCCATCACTACTGAGGCACCAAACCACTTCATCACCGGCTACCAGCGTGGCTAAATTGGCGCGAAAATGGCAGCGAAAGGTACCGCCTTTATTTTCGCCTTCAAGGGCTTCAACCGCCAGTTGAGTGCCGTAGTGGGCCAGAACCAGGCCTTTTTGCTCCGGGCCTAATGCTTGCTTGTTAATGAGCTCATCCAGTTGCTGATTTTTTAGTTGGTCTTTGTGGCTCAAACGAGCGGTGCGCTCTTCCTGAATTTTATCAATTCGCCATTGCTGACGGCGTGAAAGTATTCTTTTGCTCATAAAAGCTATTAAGGCCTGTGAACACCAATGTTCTAAAGTGTGATCAGTGCGTTACAGTTGAGAATAACTTTTGTTAAACTTATTCTCAACAAATAAGCACTGGAAAAATTTATGGCTGTAAACGAAAATAACCTGATCTGGATAGACCTGGAAATGACCGGTCTCGATCCTGATCAAGACCTTATCATTGAAATAGCAACCATTGTCACTGATTCAAACTTAAAAGTCCTGGGTGAAGGCCCCGTTATAGCGATTCATCAACCCGATAAAGTTCTTGATGCCATGGATGAATGGAATACACGTACCCATGGCCGTTCGGGTTTGACTGATAGAGTGCGAAGCAGCCAGATTACACTCAGTCAGGCCGAAGAAGCTACCATTGATTTTCTTAATGGCTTGGTACCCAAGGGTGCATCACCCATGTGTGGCAACAGTATATGCCAGGATCGGCGTTTTCTGGTACGAGGTATGCCAAACCTTGAACAATATTTTCATTACCGCAATCTGGATGTCAGTACATTAAAAGAATTGGCAAAAAGGTGGGCGCCTGAAGTGGCATCTGGTTTTCATAAAAAAGGTGTTCACATGGCACTTGATGATATTAAAGAATCTATAGAAGAGCTGAAATATTATCGTAAGCACTTTATAAAGTAAGGTAGGATTCTTTCAGGGATTCCTTGGTTTTTAGCGCAACCAGTTTTGCAATGATCGAAGCTTAAACCTTGAATTTCCTAGCTTAAAAACTGTTTCTTCCGAAAGTATTTTTTCAACCTGAATATTAGTATTAATCCAGGCGCCTTCTTTCAAACTCTGGTTGTTGATGATAATAGTGCTGCTTTTTGAATCGGCACCATACCAGTGAGACGAATAGTTCAAGTTTGGTATTTGATTTTGAATAAAAGCATCCGATTCGCTTAAATTTGCGATATCCTCATAGCTTTCACTGGTAGTTTCAGTCTTGGTGTCTCCCTGATCATTGTCAGAGCTGTCATCAAAATTCTCATCAGAACCCGCAGCAGCAGGTGAGTTTTCGGTAATGTTTAAGTTGGCATAGGCATCGTGAAAAGGTTCGTCGTTAAAAGCAGGCTTTGGCTTTTGAATATTGGATAAGCTCATCCCGCCACTTGATTCGACCGTAGCTAATTGCAGCTGTGCTTCTTCAGTCTTGTCAGCCTGGTTTAGATAAAAGCCAATTACGATAAAAAACAGCAACACTACAATAGTAATTAATGGCAAAAAATAATGCTTTGCTTGTCGAACTGGTAATTGTTTGGCATTGGCTGTTGGTATTGAAATAGGGCTATTATTTCTTTGTTCTTCTGATTTTTTTAAAGCATCAAGAATATAAGACATGATCGGCGTTCTCGATGTTTATGATTGCGAGTTAAGCAAAGGGACATCCAGGCCCAATGCAGTATTTAATAAAATCAGCGTGTGTTCTCCGGCAATGCCATCGGGGTTCAGTCCCTGGCTTTTTTGAAAGTTTTTGATTTGTTCTTTTAGCGGAGCAATATAAGTAAAGTTCTTTAATTCAGGTTGATTTAAAAGGTTGGCTTTAGATAAAGCTGCACGTAGCCATTGTTGATGGGCGGCTGATAAGTTTTCTAAATTCGGTGAAAAACTTTCAGGGGCTTTCCATAACAAAAGAAAATCTCCACTCCATTGCTGTTCAAGTTCAGTTACAGCAATCTGCTTGCTTAAGCCTGCAATTTCAACTGTGGCAAACGCTGCAGAAATTGCTGCAAGCAGAATGTAGTATTCATCACCACTGTCAGTAAATAAGCGAAGCGCGGCCGGTCTGTTTAAGCGCCGTAAACTACCCATATTGCCCTTGGAATTAAAACAACGTAAGCCATTTTCCTGGGCGGTCTGGCACAAGCCTTTATCGGTGAAATTAGGTTCCTCAATATCCCAGGCCGAAAGCAAAGCCCGGTAGGATGCTGTTTTTGTTTGTTGCGTACTGTAACTTTCAGGGTATAAAAGTTTTTCTGGCTTTGCTGCAGAATAAATTATTGTGGAAGCTAATGAATTTTCCGCCTTAGTTTTGTTGTTCAGTGCTGTAATACTATTGGTATTGTCAGGATGATGGTCGGTAACAGGCTCATTTGATTGCGCGGTAAACAAACGTTTGAAATCAAGTTTTACCAAAGGCAAAGCGCTTGTGCCAGATACAATCAGTATCCCGAGTCCTATAGCAGTGAGCATTAAAACTGGGAATGCCATGGCCGATCTTTTTTTTGATGGTAAGTGTTGAAACTGTGAATCAATCGAGTGGGCAGTTCGCCCCGGATTTTTAGCGGGGTTATCAATGGCAATGTGGCCAATGGTTTCTTTGGCGACTTTCAGCAGGGTTTTTTTATCCACCAGTCTTTTATTTTCACTATAGGCGGCCAACAAAGCCCGATCACAAATTAAATTGATCAGCCTGGGTATCCCCTGAGTCAATACATAGAGTTTTCTTGAAGCGGCAGCGTTAAACAGGGGCGGGTGGCCGCCAGCGACTGTAATACGGTGGTTAACATAAAGCGGCACTTCCTCTTTACTCAGAGGGCCGAGATGATAACGTGCGGTTACCCGTTGTGCCAGTTGCCGTAAATCAGCTCGTTGCAATATTTCACGTAGCTCAGGCTGGCCAAGCAAAATAATTTGCAGTAATTTTTTTTCGTTAGTTTCAAGATTGGTCAGCAAGCGAATTTGTTCGAGTACATCGGTATGCAAATTTTGAGCTTCATCGATGATCAGTACGGTGTTTTTGTTTGCAGCATGGGCCTGTAGCAGATAGTGATAAATTTTATCGGTTAAGTGTTTTTGCCCCGCTTCTTTTTCGTAATTAATGTCCAGCTCATCGCAAATACTGGCTAACAATTCCGTTACGCTGACCTTGGAGTTTAAAATATAGGCAACGTTGGTTTTTTTAGGGATGCGCTCAAGCAAGCATTTGCATAAAGTGGTTTTTCCGGCACCGACTTCGCCAGTGATCAGGATAAAGCCTTCGCCTTCTTGAATACCGTAATGCAGGTGTGCAAGGGCTTCCCGATGCTGCTCGCTCATATACAGAAAGCGTGGATTGGGTACAATTGAAAAAGGTTTTTCAGTTAAGCCAAAATATTGGGTATACATGCCGACTTTTTCAGGATTAACTTATTAGTGGAGCGGGCTGACGACTTGATCAAAACTTCCTTAGCTGTATTTACCGATTAAAGTGCGAATCTGCTGCATATCGGTCGCGATTTTATCATTGTGCTGGGACTCGATCACTTCCTGCTCAATGATACAGGCGAGCATTTCATGACCTGCCTTATCCAGGGCCTTTCGGGCAGCAGCGAGTTGTTGGACGATTTTTTCACAGCCTTCATCATTTTTGATCAGTTTTTGTACGCCGCGTAATTGGCCTTCAACCCGGGCCAGTCTTTTCAGCATGGCATCTTTATTGGTAATTGGAGGTTTAGACATTTGTTGTATCACCTTGGACTAACATGATATTTTGCTGGCGGGAGAGCGCTTATTACCCTTTGGTTAAACAGTGTAACCTATTTCAAAATAGTTGGGGAATGTGAATATCGTGGAAATGAACAAGCAGGCAGGCCAGGCAAGCAATGTTGTCATTAAAAAGGCATTGGCAGGTGACATTAAGCCCAATACGCGCATCAGGGTGCGCGGCTGGATTCGCACTAGACGAGACTCAAAAGCCGGAATTTCCTTTCTACAGGTGCACGATGGTACCAGCTTTGACCCCATTCAGGTGGTTGTGCCCAGTGAACTGGCAAACTATGAGGCTGAAGTGAAAAAGCTCAGTACCGGTTGTTCAGTGGAGGTTAGCGGTTTATTGGTTAAGTCAGAGGGCAAAGGTCAGGATTTTGAGATTCAAGCCGATTCGGTAGCGGTGCTGGGCTGGATTGACGACCCGGAAAGCTACCCCATTGCGAAGAAAAGGCACAGCTTTGAATACTTGCGCAGTGTGGCCCACCTGCGGCCTCGTACCAATACCTTCGGCGCCATAACGCGCATCCGCACTACACTTGCCAATGCCATTCACCGTTACTTCTATGAACGGGAATTCCAATGGATTAATACCCCTTTAATTACCGCAAGTGATTGCGAAGGTGCGGGCGAATTGTTCCGGGTTAGCACCCTGGATTTGGTCAATACACCTAAAACACCCGCTGGCAAAATAGATTTCCATGAAGATTTTTTTGGTGCTGAAACTTTTTTAACTGTATCGGGCCAACTCAATGTGGAAGCCTATTGTCTGGCCATGTCAAAAGTGTATACCTTTGGGCCGACTTTTCGAGCAGAAAATTCCAATACCAGCCGCCACTTGGCGGAATTTTGGATGGTCGAGCCGGAAATCGCCTTTGCTGATTTACAAGACGATGCTGACCTGGCGGAAGATTTTCTTAAATATATCCTGCGGGCAGTATTAGCCGAAAGACCTGACGACATGGCATTTTTTGCCGATCACATTGATAAAGAGGCCATCAATAGAATGGAGTTGGTGATCAATAAGGAATTCGAGCGTATGGATTACAGTGATGTGATCCATATTTTACAACAAGCAGAAGAAAAAACTAAACGCTTTGAATACCCGGTATCATGGGGTTTGGATCTGCAATCCGAACATGAACGTTATTTGGCTGAGGAGTACGTTGGCCGTCCGGTGATAGTGATGAACTACCCCAAAGATATCAAGGCGTTCTACATGCGTTTGAATGATGACGAAAAAACCGTGGCCGCCATGGACATACTGGCGCCGGGGATTGGCGAAATTATTGGCGGCAGCCAGAGGGAAGAAAGGCTTGCGGTGTTGAACCAGCGCATGCAAGAGCAAGATATTGGCTCCGAGCTGGATTGGTATCGGGATTTGCGCAAGTTTGGCACCGTACCCCATGCCGGATTTGGTTTGGGATTTGAAAGGTTGCTGGCCTACATTACCGGCATGGAAAATATTCGTGATGTTATTCCTTATCCAAGAGTACCTAAAAGTGCGCTGTTTTAGGCATATTAAATGAATGGTCAAATGAGGTGCGGCAGATGAAAGAACTGTTTTTTTCTAATAGCGCTGGACTCCTTAAGAAAAACAGCCCTTTAGGCTTTATTGTTTTTGCATGCTTTTTAATGCTTTTTTGTGTCAGCAGTTTTGCGGGAAAAGAAGAATTTTTCCAATGTCCGGCATCACCAAATTGTGTTTCTACCGAAGTGAGCGCCAGTGACCTAAAACATTATGTGAAACCATTTCAGACTATAGATGGCAGTGAAGAAACCTGGGTAAAAATCAAGAAAACAGTTTTAAGCATGCCCAGAACAAAAATAATAAAAGAAGATAAATATTACCTGAAAGCAAAGGTTAAAAGCGCCGTCTTCAGATTTGTAGATGATCTTGATATATTGTTTTCCCCTGAAACAAAAACTTTGTCGATTAAGTCAGCTTCAAATGTAGGTTATTCCGACTTGGGCGTTAATCGCAAAAGAGTAGCAGAGTTGAGAAGGTTATTGACCGAGCAAGATGTATTATTAGCTGAGTAATAAAATTATGAGTGATTTGAAAACGTTGTTAGAAAATAATAGAAACTGGTCTGCGGCTATAAAAGAGAAAAACCCGGATTTTTTCCCCCTCCTTTCAAAGCAGCAAGGCCCTAAATACCTTTGGATTGGTTGTTCGGACAGTCGTGTGCCTGCCAATGAAATTGTAGGCTTGTTACCGGGCGAGCTGTTTGTGCATCGTAACGTCGCCAATGTAGTGGTTCATACCGACCTTAACTGCCTTTCAGTAATACAATACGCGGTGGATGTACTTAAGGTTGAGCATATTATTGTTTGTGGCCACTATGGCTGTGGCGGTGTCCATGCGGCAACAAAAGAACAGGAATTAGGCTTGATCGATAACTGGTTGCGTCATGTGAGCGATGTAAAAAATAAACATTGCAAGTACTTGGAGCAATTAAACAACGAAGTAGATCAGATTAATCACATGTGTGAGCTTAATGTGATTGAGCAGGTGGTGAATGTCTGTAAAACATCTTTAGTGAGAGATGCCTGGGCTAGAAAACAACAACTTTCTGTGCACGGTTGGGTTTATAGCCTGAAAGACGGGCTTTTAAAAGATTTAGGCATAACCGTTAGTGAAATGGAAAATCTTAAAACAAGCTATGACTATGCAATACGAAATACTGATCCAAAATATTTTGCACACCGAGAAATTTAAAGAGATCCTTCTCACTGCCTCTTTCGGTCAAAGTCATTTTGGAAAAGAGAGGAAACTATTTTAAATCATGCCCTTGAAATAAGGCTGGGATTTTTTCTCGGGGTTTTTTTACTGCTAATCGTTTACCAGTATCTGATGCCGAGAAGAAAAATCACTGTTGCCAAAAACCTGCGGGCTAAATTTGTTCGTTGGACTGGCAATTTAGGCATTCTGTTATTTAATAATGTGCTAATTAAATGGCTGTTTCCGCTGGCCATAACAGGGTTTGCTGTGACGGTTCAGCAACGAGGCTGGGGGCTGTTAAATAATGTTGAGCTGCCCTTGCCGGTGGTGATTGCCTTAGCGATTATTTTATTGGATTTAGCTATTTATGTGCAACATGTTATATTCCACACCGTGCCTTTGCTTTGGCGTTTTCATCGAATGCATCATACCGATACGGACTTTGATGTGACCACTGGAATTCGCTTTCACCCGGTAGAAATTATTATTTCAATAGTCATCAAGCTGGGCGTTATCATTGTGCTTGGTCCCCCTGCCATTGCCGTGCTTGTTTTTGAAATTCTGTTAAATGCAACTTCCATGTTTAATCATGGCAATATTTACCTGCCCCTGCGTGTTGATCGTGTGCTTCGTTGGTTTATTGTAACCCCCGATATGCACCGGGTGCATCATTCTGTAGAGCCGCTGGAAACTAACTCAAATTATGGTTTCAATATTCCCTGGTGGGATAGGTTGTTTGGCACCTACATCGCGCAGCCAAATAAAGGTCATGAGGCCATGGAGATAGGCCTGAAAGAGTTCAGAGCACCAAAATACTTGCAATTGCAGTGGCTGCTTGCCCAGCCGTTTATAAAAAACCATACAGTGTCATCAGCGAAATGAAAACACAGGTGACAGCGCTGTGGTTGATTTGTTTACTTGCTCTTTTAGCTTGCTCAAAGCCCCCTGTTGAGCAACAAATTAAAAACAATACCAAAAAAATACAAGCCGCGATTGAAAATAAAAAAGCCGATAAGGTGCTGACATATTTGGCTGAGGAGTTTCAGGCTTATCAATCTATTGGCACGTCAGGTAAGCGTAATGCTGCTTATTATCTTGATAAGCAGCAGCTTAGAAAATTGATGTTACTGCAGTTTTTGCGGCATAAAAACATTAATGTCAGTTTTTCTGCTATCAAGGTTGAGCTTGATCCGGTTTATAGCAACAAAGCTGTAATGAAGACTACAGCCATTGTTACCGGCGCCAGTGGATGGCTGCCTGATGATGGCCGGATTTACCCCCTGGTAAGCCAATGGCGTTATCTTGAGGGGGATTGGTACATGACGGAGCTGGAGTGGCGTTAAAAATTAAAGTTCGTTCTTGGTAACATATTCTCAGCCTGAAAAAAATGCATTCAGACAGAAAATCGTGCTACGATCACTGCGGATATTTGAGATAACTGGCAATAAGTTTTGCGTAGAAAAAAATGAAAGTGCTCAAAATAAAACTAACAATAAATAAGGCGCATAAGCGCAGAAAGAATAACTGGAGGTTTCAATGAGTGTGACAGCAACGGCGTTAATAGCTTTGGCAGGCTGGTTTTTATTATTAGCCATTTTAATAGTTCTTTTTCGTGGTTTTATTATCGCAGCCCAAGGAAGAGCTGCTAACGACTTCAACCCGGATGGCTCTGATGTATCGCCTTTCTCAGCTCGCTTGAGCAGGGTTCACGCGAATTGCGTGGAAAACATTCCCCTGATGGGCATGGTATTACTCTATGCTATTGCGTCAGGAAAAACTGGAATTACCGATCCCCTGGCAATGTATTTGCTGTATGCGCGAATAGGCCAAAGCTCGGTGCATTTAATTTCAACCAGTGTCGCAGCCGTCATGCTGCGTGGCACATTGTATTCTGTCCAGTTGGGCATAACAGGCTGGTTTATATTTAAACTGGCAATGACATAGAAGCAGCAGGAAATTTAAATGGACAGGCGACTTGGATGGTATGACAAGCGCCTGTTTAGACCGTTGTCGAACTTTTCTCCATTAGCGCTTTAAGTTCGTTTTGCACCACCCAGATTCTATCCTGCCCCCATACGCTTAATTCACCCAACTGAAAACAAGGTACACCCCATAAGCCCTGTTCAAACATATCGTTACGATTTTGCTCTACTCGGGTTTTCCATCGCTCGTTGTCTAAATAAGTTTTAGCGGCATCCCAGTTAAGGCCTGCCCGGGTAACGAGTTTTTTTAGGCCGTGTTCAGTGGCGGTATTAACACCTTCAGACCAAATGCCTCTGGCAACTGAAATCAAATAATCCTGCGCTTTGTTTTCCTTAACGGCGAATTCATAAATGGCCAGGCAGTTTTCAACGCCTTTTCCCAGCGGGTCGCATATTTTTCCAAAGGGAATGTGATTAAAGCGGGCTTCGCGTTTGGCATCGCTCAGTATATAAGTGCGTTTTGCAAAAGGCACCGGTAAGCCGCGCATTACCATAGGTAATACCGGCTTTATGTTTATTTTTACTGGGTATTGTTTTACCAGTGAAAAAGTTCTTTCCAGCGCTAAATAGGAATAGGGACTGCGAAACGAAAAATAGAAATCTAAAATGATTGGGCAGGCATTATTATGGGCGGCCTTTTTTTGCGTGGTTTTTTGCAAGTCAGGGCGAGTGTAATCGTCCATGTTAATGTTGCGTTTCATTAATTTTAAAGCACACAGCCTTGCAATCAGATAATGTAAGCGATCAATACCCCAGTACCATTCTCCGCCATAGTGAAGCGTACCTGAAAGGTAGTGGCCTTTTTTAACCAGCATGGCTTCATTTTCAACTAAACGCTTTTCGGCTTGAAATGGGTGAAGGGAGCCATATTGTTCGGCAAATTGTTCCGCAAGTGTTTCCAGGCTTTGATAATCATGTTGCCAAAGCTTTTCACCGAGCTGGTGGGCAATGGTAATAAACTGTTCTGAATTGTTTATTGCCAACAGAGTTTGGCTGACAAGACGTTGTGCGGCTTGCGTGGCTTGTTTGGCGTTGTCAGGGAATTCAAGATTACAGGCCTGGGCTAATAGTTTTGCATCGTGTAAAGCATAATTATCCAGCAGGTCCGGTTCTGGAAGCATCGCCTTTGGCAAATTTAATACGACCTTGCAGTGTAGGCTAATATCAAAATCAGTAGTCAGTTGCTGAAGCTTTTGCAGTAATAAGTGGGAGTAGGGGTCGCCGGGTTTATAAAAAAAAGTAACCTCGTGGGGGAGATTTTGGCTTCGGCGCCATAGTTCGAAGACACGGCGCCGAAAAGCCAGGGTTCTTGAACTGGTGATCAGTTTGGCAATGTAAGGCGAGATCAAATGTTGTATAGCCATTTATGCTCCCTTTGCAATCGAGCAGGGTGTTGTTCGATCGCTTATTCTCCTACTCTTTATCTGTCACAGCGCCTTCAGAAGCTGAACTGACGAGTTTTGCATATTTGGCTAAAACGCCGCGGGTATAACGCGGTGAAGGTCGTTGCCAGGTTGCTAACCGTGCTTCAATTTCATCCTGAGGTATGCCCAGGGTTAGTTGTTGTTTATCGGCATCAATAACTATGGGGTCACCGTCTTTAACGATAGCCAGGGGGCCGCCCTCAAAGGCTTCAGGTGTGACGTGACCGACTACAAAGCCATGACTGCCGCCGGAAAAGCGGCCATCGGTAATTAAAGCCACATCTTTTCCTAAACCTTTACCCATAATCGCCGAGGTAGGGCTTAACATTTCCCGCATACCAGGGCCGCCTTTTGGACCTTCGTAGCGAATTACCAGTACATCGCCTTTAACAACGGTGCCGTTGAGAATGGCTTGCAGGGTTTCTTCTTCGCAGTGAAATACCCGGGCTGTGCCTTCAAAGCGGGTGCCCTCTTTGCCGGTGATTTTTGCCACTGCGCCTGTGGGGGCAAGGTTGCCACGCAGAATCACCAGATGGCTAGTAGCCTTAATGGGCTTATCCAAAGGCCGGATGATTTCCTGATCCGTAGGGTAGGGTTGAACATCCGCCAGGTTTTCTGCCAGGGTTTTGCCCGTCACTGTGAGGCAGTCGCCGTGTAGCAGGTTAGCATCCAGCAACATTTTCATTAAGGGTTGAATGCCGCCGATGGCGACCAGTTCTGACATCATAAAGCGGCCGCTGGGGCGCAAGTCTGCAAGCAAAGGTACATTCTTCCCGATGCGCTCAAAGTCATCCAGGTCTAAATGCACATTGACTGCATGAGCCATGGCGATCAGGTGTAAAACCGCATTGGTGGAGCCGCCTAAGGTGATGACCACGGTGATGGCATTCTCAAAGGCTTGTTTAGTCATGATGTCTGTTGGTTTGATATCTTGTTTCAGCAGTTGCATCACGGCCGCACCAGCTTGCTGACAATCACTGATTTTTTCTTCCGAGATGGCATTTTGTGCAGAGCTGTTTGGCAGGCTCATGCCTAATGCTTCTATCGCCGATGCCATGGTGTTGGCGGTGTACATGCCACCGCAGGCGCCAGGGCCGGGTATGGCGGTTTCTTCAATTTCTCGCAAGGCAATTTTTGATAAATCGCCTTTGGCGTATTCGCCGACAGCTTCAAACACAGAAATAATGTCGCTGTGGTTTTTGCCGGGTTTGATGGTGCCGCCATACACAAATACCGATGGGCGATTAAGGCGGGCCATACCAATGATGCAGCCGGGCATGTTTTTGTCGCAACCGCCAATGGTTACCAGGCCGTCGAAGCCTTCACAACCGGCAACAGTTTCTATGGAGTCGGCAATCACTTCGCGGGAAACAAGTGAATATTTCATACCTTCGGTGCCGTTGGAAATGCCGTCTGAAATGGTAATGGTATTGAAAATAACGGCTTTGGCCCCGGCATTGTCAGCGCCCAGGGCGGCTTCTTCTGCCAGTTTGTTGATGTGCATATTGCAGGGGGTGACCATGCTCCAGGTGGAGGCAATGCCTATTTGCGGTTTGTTAAAGTCGTCATCGTTAAAACCCACAGCCCGCAGCATGGCACGGCTTGGGGCTTTCTCTACACCATCAACAACAATTCGGGAATGTTTGCGTATATCTTTTTCTGACATCGGAGTTCTCTTTATACAGGCTTATACCGGCGGTTTTTTCAGTTAAGCCGGAATGGGGCTAGCGGATCACAGGCTTTTTAAATACCTTTGAATTTCTCTGGAAATTATACAGAGATTTCCGGCTTTCTGGTAATTCGTTGGCACTGGATTTAACAAAGCCATGTTCAAGAAACCAATGTTCGGTCTGGGTGGTTAAAACAAACAGTGTGTTCAGACCGTAGCGCGAGGCCTGCCTTTCGATATGGTTGAGTAGCATGCTGCCACGTTTACCATCACGAAAATTCGGGTGTATGGCTACGCAAGCCAGTTCGCCGGTTTTTTCGGATGAATCAAAAGGGTAAAGTGCGGCGCAACCGATAATCATGGTGTCGCGTTCAATTACCGTGAACTGCTCTATTTCGGCTTCCAGTAGTTCCCGTGAGCGTTTTACCAGGGTGCCGTTTTCTTCCAGCGGCGAGATCACATCGAGTATGCCGCCAATATCTTCAATGGTGGCACGGCGAATTTTTTCATAAGGCTCCCTGGATATTAAGGTGCCACTACCGTCAACGGTAAAAAGCTCTTTGATTAAGGCACCATCCTCAACGTAGCTGATCAGATGGGCGCGACTGACATGCTGTTCGCAAACTTTGCAGGCAGCATCGAGTCCGCGCAAGGTATCGGCGTCGTTTTCCGGGTGTTCTTCAATGACTATTTTGCCTTGTGTGGGGGTCAGCTCCCGAATCAGTTCGTTGGCGCCGTTTCTGACACCATCCTGTTTGCTGAAACAAATCAGTTTTTCTGCTTCAAGGGCAATGGCTGTTTGGGTTGCCACATCTTCCATGCAAAGATTGAAGACTTCGCCGGTAGGTGAATAACCCAGGCAGGACAATAAAACAATATTGCCCTTATCCAGCAGATCATTGATAGCTTTACGATCAATACGCCTGACTTCGCCGGTATGTTGAAAATCCTTGCCATTACGGACACCCACCGGACGTGCGGTGACAAAGTTACCGGAGCAAACCCGAATGCGGGCACCGTGCATGGGTGAGTTGGCCAGGCCCATAGAAAGCAGGGCTTCTATCTGAATGCGCAAGGCACCAACAGCATTGATGACAAAGGGCAAGGCTCTGGCATGGGTAATGCGCATGCCAGCTTCAAAAGGCGTTGAAATTTTGGCTTGGTGAAGCTCGGCATTAATTTGTTTGCGGGCTCCGTGAACCAACACCAAGCGTACGCCCAGGCTGTTCAATAGCGCAATGTCATGAATAATGTGTTGAAAATTGTCATGGGCCACGGCTTCCCCGCCGAAGCAAACCACAAAGGTTTTATTGCGATGGCTGTTGATATAGGGCGAAGAGTGCCTGAACCAGTTTAGATAAGAGTTTTGCGGGTTATTCAAGCTGACAACCTTTTTATCACAAGGGTATTAAAACTATCATAATTAACAGCAGATTATATAACAATGAACGCTAAGGGATTTGAGGGTGCAGAGGCTTAAAGGCAACATTTTTGTATAAAATTTGTGAGCAAGTCGACGCTTGGATTAATGCGTTCCTGGCCTAGGTACTCATCAGGCCGATGAGCTTGTTCAATATCGCCGGGGCCTAGTACCAGGGTTTCTGCACCCAGCTGGGTAAGAAAAGGTGCTTCTGTACCAAATGCCACTGCGCCGGCTTGGTGTCCGGTGAGCTTTTCAGCCATTTTTACCAGATCCGCATTGGCATCGGTTTCAAAAGCTGGAATACCGGGGAACAAGGGCAGCAGCTCAATCTCTAAGCGGTGCTTTTCGCCAATGGGCAACAGCAGGCGCTTTAGCTCATGCCTTAAATTGTCAAGGTTCATCCCGGGCAGGGGCCGGATATCAAACTGCAGTTCGCAATGGCCACAAATACGGTTGGGATTATCGCCACCATGGATGCAGCCCAGGTTCAGGCTGGGCACGGGCACTTCGAACAAGGGATTGTGGTATTTTTCCTGCAATTGTTTGCGCCATTGCATAATTACACCTATGGCATCGTACATCGCATCTAAGGCGTTCTTACCTAAGGATGGATCACTGGAATGCCCCGACTTACCCTGAATCTGCACAGATTCCATGGTAATGCCTTTGTGCATGCGCACCGGCTTCATCCCCGTTGGTTCACCGATGATGGCATAACGGGCTTTCGGTTTGCCGATTTCGGCCAGGGCTCTGGCCCCGCTCATGCTGGTTTCTTCGTCGGCGGTTGCCAGTATCATCAGAGGTTGTTGTAAGGGGGTGTCGATAAATTTCTTCGCCGCTTCAATCGCGATAGGAAAAAAGCCCTTCATGTCTGAGGTGCCCAGGCCAAAAAATTTATTATCCTGTTCGGTGAGTTTGAAGGGATCCTGCTGCCACAGGCCTTCATCATAAGGTACGGTATCACTATGGCCCGCCAGTACCAGCCCCCCTGGGCCGCTGCCCAATGTAGCCAGAAGATTATATTTTCCCGGCTCTTTGGCTAAGGCCATAATCTCCACCTCAAATCCCATCGGCTTTAGCCAGCCGGCCAATTCGTCAATCACCGCTTTGTTGCTGCTGTCAATCTGAGGGTCGGTGCTGCTGACAGACGGCAGCGCTATTATCCGTTCCAGCATGGTGATGAGCTTGGGTGGTGGTACAGGCATGTTGAATCTTTTAGTCATTGTTGTGATTATTAGGGTATACCAATGTACAAGACTCTATGGCATTAGCCAAGGTTTGTGAAACCAAAGCCTTGGAAGCTGCATTCTCTGAATTCACTCAGCTTGCAGATTTAATAACCGGGTATTGCCACCGACAGCGGCAATATTATTAGAACAGGCTTTCTCGCAGGCAAAACGTTGTAGATAATTTGGCCCGCCCGCTTTCGGGCCGGTGCCTGACAAACCCATACCCCCAAAAGGTTGTACACCGACAGTGGCGCCAATTATATTGCGGTTAATGTAAATATTGCCCGCGTTGACATGCTCGGCAATGTATTCAGCACGGGATTGAATTCGGGTATGAATGCCCAGGGTTAAACCATAGCCGGTGTTGTTAATGCTGGCAATAACATTATCCAGTTGCTGGATATCATAACGAATAACATGAAGAATGGGGCCAAAATGTTCTGCGTCCAGTTGTTCCAAGCTGTCTATTTCAAGCAGGGTGGGCGGCACAAAATGTCCATGTTGATGCAAGGCGGGGGAAATGTAGCTGGAATAACTTTCGTGGTTGTCGGCCTGTAGTTGTTTAATATGATTCATTAAAGATTTTTTTGATGCAGAATCAATAACTGGCCCAATGTCTGTGCTCAAATGGCCAGGGTCGCCGATTTTAAGCTCAGCCATAGCGCCTTTCAGCAAGCGGATAATGGCATCGGCGGTTTCCTGTTGCAGAAACAATACTCTTAGTGCCGAACAACGTTGTCCTGCACTGTCAAATGCTGAGATAACAGCGTCTTTAACAATTTGCTCAGGCAGTGCCGAGCTGTCGGCTATCAAGGCATTCTGGCCGCCTGTTTCCGCCACAACCGTGGCCAGCGGTGCATGGCGTTGTGCCAGTTGTAAATTGATACTTTGTGCTGCTTCGGTTGAGCCGGTAAAGGCAACGCCCGCCAGGCGCTTGTCGCTTAACAAAGTGTTGGCAATGGCGCGGCTTTTTGCCGGCAAAAAATATAAAGCATCCTGGGGTATGCCAGCCTGGTAAAACAGTTCCAATGCGCGGTGAGCAAGCAACGGTGTATTGCTGGCGGGTTTTGCCAGCACGGTATTGCCGGCGGCCAGGGCCGCACTGATTTGGCCGACAAAAATCGCCAAGGGAAAATTCCACGGACTGATGCAAAGAAAAACCCCGCGGCCTTGCCATAATAAGCTGTTTTCTTCGCCCGTTGGCCCGGGCAGTATGCTTGGCTTGGCGAATAATTGCCGGCATTGTGCGGCGTAATAGCGGAAAAAATCGATTGCTTCGCGAATTTCCCCGATGGCATTGGCATAGGTTTTTCCGGCTTCGCGAATACACAGCGCCATTAATTCAAAACGGTTTTTTTCAAACAAGTCTGCGGTTTTTTCAAGTAAAGCAGCGCGCTGTTCCGCAGGCGTTTTATGCCAGTGATAAAAAGCAGTATGAGCGCTGTCTATAGCCATTTTACATTGCTGTTCACTGGCTTCAGTAAGCGTGCCTACGGTGTCATGGATGTTAGCCGGGTTGGTGAGGCTGCGGGTAGGCGCATCTGGGTGATCGCTATTGATGTTTTTGCCTAATGCAAGCGCATGCCATTGCTGTTGTAAAAAGGGTTCAACAGCCTGCAAAACTTGATTTAATGAGTTCAAACCAAAAAGATTATCGGCAAAAGAATTTATTCTGCTTGCGCCATATAGTTTTTCCGGTAGAGGTATTTTGCTGTTGGTAAATTTTTTCTCTTGTTTAATAATGTCTGCGGGTTCCTGGCAGAAGGTTTCAAGATCAAAGTTTTGGTCAGTAACAGCATGAACAAAAGAGGTATTGGCACCGTTTTCCAATAGCCGCCTTACCAGGTAAGCTAGTAAGTCTTTATGGCAGCCAACCGGTTCATATACACGCACGGGGATTGATAGCTTAGTAAAAGCAGGCATGTGTGAAAGCTGTTGGTATAGAACATCGCCCATACCGTGCAGTCTTTGTAATTCAAACTTAATAAGGGGGTATTGCTGACTGAATACCATAATACGTGCCACTGAATGGGCGTTATGGGTGGCAAATTGCGGATAGAGTTTATTTTCGCACTTAAACAGTTGATGGGCGCAAGCTATGTAGCTGCAATCGGTGTTGATTTTTCGTGTCCAGACCGGGTAATTTTGATGGCCTGCTTGCTGGGCATATTTAATTTCGCTATCCCAGTAGGCGCCTTTCACCAACCTTACGGGGATCACTTTGTGGTATTCGTCTGCCAGTTGGCGTAGCCAACTAATAACGGCTAAAGCCCGCTTTTGATAAGCCTGAACGGCCAGGCCAAGAAAGTCCCATTGGCGAATTTGCAAATTGGCATGAAGCGCATGGAACAGTAGCAGGGATAATTCCAGGCGGTAACTTTCTTCGGCATCAATAGTAATAGGTACATGGTGTTCGATGCCTAATAAAACCAGCTTTTCAAGCCGGGGCAATAACTCGGTAAAGGCGCGTTGTTTTTGATGGATTTCATAGCGAGGATGTAAAGCAGACAGTTTTATCGAAATACTATTACGCCATTGTTCATGATGATGGTCGCCTGTTTGTAGCGGTGTGTGTTTATAATGATTGCCCAGGGTGGTTATTGCATTTGCGTAAGCATGGAAATAAGCATCGCTGTCCTCCTGGCAAACAGCTGCTTCGCCGAGCATGTCAAAAGAGTGGACAAAATGGTTTTGCGCGCTGTCGATTCGAGCAAGGGCCTCATCCAGAGTTTGACCTGCGATAAATTGATCCCCCATCACACCCATTGCCTTGCGTATGGCTTGCTCAGCAACGGGTCGCCCCAGGCGCTTTGTCAGGTTTTTAATAAATGAAACAGGTGAGCCAAGGTGATGGCCTTCAAATAATTTTCCGGTAAATTGCAAACCACGCGTTGATGCATTGAGCCAAAATGACTGGCTTGAGCCCAGGTGCCCGGCCCAGTCCTGCTCGCTGAGCTTATCTTCAATCAGTGCCTGGGCTGTTGTCGAATCCGGAATGCGCAGCAATGCTTCAGCAAGACACATTAAGGCAATGCCTTCCTCTGTGCCAAGGCTGTATTCAGCGAGAAACTCTTCAAAATTAAGCCCGGGTGCGAGTAAGGATGAACCAAAGAAGTTGTTTTGCTCCGGGCGGCGAATGGCTTCAACCAGTTCTTTGGTTAAGCGATAGCTTGTGGCAGTTGTTTCGGGACTTGCAAAAGCAAGCGGCAGTAAATTTTTTAGGCATGCCGCTTCGTCGGCTAAATAGTGAGACTTAATGTCTGTAGTTAACACATCATCAAGCCAGAACGAAATATTATTGTGCTCTTCTATATCATCGCGCATATTTTATCTTTTAACATGATTACCTGCTTTATCATAGCTCAAACCACGGAGCATATAAGGTGAATAAAACAGCAGAAAGCAAATTTTAAAGTATAGAAAAACAGGTTTGCTGCGACGCTTATCGAACGGGAAGTCTAAACTGCTAGGTGATTCACTGGCACCAATGATCGTGGCAAGGGTAGCTTTTGGCGCGTGAACAGGCTGCCCTGGGCCAGGGCGGCAAGTGCTACAAACCCAGGTCAGTCAAGCCCAGGTGGCCCACCGGCCGAGGCCCGGACGGCCATCGAAACAGGCGTTGCGCCTCGCTAATGGCCAGATCGTTGATGCTGGCGTGGCGTGCGCACATCAGCCCGTTATGGTCGAAGGCCCAGTTTTCATTGCCGTAGGAACGAAACCAGTTGCCATCGTGATCATGCCATTCGTAGGCAAAACGCACGGCGATCCGATCCTCGCCATGGGCCCAGATTTCCTTGATCAAGCGATAGTCGAGCTCCTTCGCCCATTTGCGCTGCAGGAAGGCGATAATTTCCGTTCGGCCCTGAATGAATTCAGAGCGGTTGCGCCAGCACGAATCAAGGGTATAGGCCCGTGCTATCGCTGCCGGATCCTTGTGGTTCCAGGCATCTTCGGCCCGGCGAACTTTCACCATCGCTGCGTCCAGATCAAAAGGCGGCAGTGGTGGACGTGGCGCATCGCTCATTGTGTACTGCTCTCATCAGCAGCCATGGGCTACCAGGATTTGTAGGGCAGGAATTTGCCATTGAGCGTCAATAACACGCGATCCCCTTTAGGATCTTCGATTTTGGCAACATCCATACTGAAGTCGATGGCGCTCATGATGCCGTCACCAAACTGCTCCTGAATCACTTCCTTGAGCGTCTGGCCATAGACGCCGACGATTTCATAGAGCCGATAAATCAGTGGATCCGTCGGTACGACCTGATCCCAAATCTTGGTCGGATACGCTGCCAGTGCGGTCGCGACTTCCGGGCCAAGACCCAGATATTCAGCGATGGCCGCCGCTTTTTCCGGTGGGGCGCTGTTCATGCCCAGACATGCCGAGGTCAGCCAGACGGGAGACATGCCCAAATCTATGCCGATCTTTTCCCACGTCAGTTTCTTGGCGACTTTGGTGCTAACGATGAGGTCAGTCATGGTGAGTTTGTCCATCTTCTTCTCCTTTTAGGTGCTGTTTTTTTCGCTTGAGTTATTGCAATTCTGTTGCTTGTCAGCGCTGCGTGAGCGAGTGCTGTGGCGTTACGACGCGGTGAGTTTCAGTTTTCGCGGTGATAATTCCGGTTCCGGATCGTCTTGCGTGGGATCGCTTATCGTAGGATCGAAGTGCAGCGTCTCGGTCTGCGCCCCCGGTGTGGCGTCCGCCGACAGCTCGCCGGAGCGCTTGATCAGAAAATTGACCAGATGATTGCGGATTTTGTAATACCCCGGTTGTTCCAGAATACTGGCGCGGTCGCGGGGCCGAGGCAGGTTGATCCGTACCGATTCGGCAACATGCGCACGCGGGCCATTGGTCATCAACAGGATACGATCCGACAGCAGGATGGCCTCATCGACATCATGGGTGATCATGAAGACGGTTTGCTGCGTCTCGCTCCAGATCTTGATCAGCTCGTCCTGGATGATGCCGCGCGTCAGCGCATCGAGTGCGCCGAAAGGTTCATCCAGAAGCAGCAGTTTCGGACTGGTGGCAAAAGCACGTGCGATGCTCACGCGCTGACGCATGCCGCCGGAAAGTTCGGACGGTTTTTTGTTCAGTGAATGCCCCAGCCCGACCATTTCCAGAAACTTCTGGCTGTGCGCCTTCACTTCACGCTTGCTCCACTCGGGCCAGCGGGCCTTGACACCAAAACTGACGTTCTGAATGGTGTTGAGCCAGGGCAGCAGCGAGTAGTTCTGGAACACCACGCCACGATCCAGGCTTGGGCCTTTGACTTCTTTGCCATCCATGATGATGGCGCCCGTGCTGGGTTCGTCCAGCCCGGCCAGCACGTTCAGAATGGTGGACTTGCCGCAGCCGGAATGTCCGATGATGCACACGAATTCGCCCTTATCGATGCCGATATTGACGTCCTCGAAGACAATCAGATCTTCGGACTTGCTGCGATAGCGTTTGGATAAGCCTTCAACACTGACAAAATTCTTAGCCATGTTTCAATTCCTTCATTCGTTGTACTGCACCAGCCTTGCGACGCTGCCCAAGGCCATATCGAGCGCCATACCGACCACGCCGATCATCAGGATGGAGAAAATCACACTGTTCAGGTCAAGGTTGTTCCACTCGTTCCAGACGTAATAGCCAATCCCGGTACCACCCACCAGCATTTCCGCGGCTACGATAACCAGCCAGGCGATGCCGATGGAAATGCGCATGCCGGTCAGAATGGTCGGTGCAGCCGCAGGAAGAATGACCTGAAACGCGGTTTTGAACGGCCCCAGTTCATGCGTCTGCGCGACTCGAATCCAGTCAGTGCGCACATTGGCAACACCAAAAGCGGTGTTGATCAGCATTGGCCAGATTGAACAGATGAAGATCACGAAAATCGCCGACTGCTCAGAGTCCTTGATGATGAACAAAGCCAGCGGCATCCATGCCAGAGGCGATACCGGACGCAGCACCTGGATAAACGGATTCAGCGCCTTGTGCATCAAGGGCGACATGCCAATAACGAAACCCAGCGGAATCGCCACCAGCGCCGCCGCGAAGTAGCCGGTCAGCACGCGATAGATCGAATACGCGAGCTGAATGCCGATGCCCTTGTCATTCGGTCCGGCGTCATAGAAGGGGTCGCTCAGCTCGTTATAGGCATGCGCAATGACCTGTGACGGCGGCGGCACCTGTGCCTGCTGATCCGCACCGCCCATCAGCAGCTCGTACTCGCTCAGGCCGCTACTGGCTGCGGGGGCCTTGTTCAGAACTTCCCAAACAGCCAGCAAGGCCAGCAGCAGCAACACTGAGACTATCGTTGCTCGTAAATTGATCGATTGCACGCTCAGGTCCTCTTGATGGCGAAGCTGTTGATGTAGGCTTCGGGCTGGGTGTAATCGAAGGTTTTGCCCATGATGGTGTAGTTTTTGTAGGTTCTGTCAGGCGGCGTATAGCCAAGCTCCTTCATGACCTGAGCCGTATCGGCGGCGACATAGACCTTCTCCGCAATGGCTTTGTAATCGATCTCGCCTTTGACATAACCCCAGCGTTTCATCTGCGTCAGAATCCAGACCGCCATGGAGTGCCAGGGGAAAGGATCGAAGTCGATACGGTTCGGCACCTCGTGAATCTTTTCCTCCAGGCCATCGACATAACGCCCTGTCAGCACCTGAGCCACGACAATTTCCGGCTGATTCAGATAGTTTTTGGGCGAGATCGCCTTGGCTATTTCCATGCGATTTTCCTGCTTGGACGAGTAATGTGTGGCATCGACAATGGACTTGAACAGCGCCGCGTAGGTGTTGGGCATTTCTTTCGCGAACTTTTCGCTGCACGCGAAGGCGCAACAGGGATGTCCTTCCCAGATATCCTTGGTCAGCAGGTGCAGGAAACCGACCTTTTCATACACCGCACGTTGGTTAAACGGATCGGGCGACAGATAGCCATCAAGGTTGCCTGCGCTCAGATTGGCGACCATTTCCGGTGGCGGAACGACGCGAATCTGGATGTCCTGATCCGGATCCAGTCCGTGCTCGGCAACGTAATAGCGCAACAGGAAATTGTGCATGGAGTACTCAAACGGCACGCCGAACTTGAACCCTTTCCATTGCTTTGGATTACGTTTGTCCTTGTGCTTGTTGTGCAGCACGATGGCCTGGCCATTTATATTTTCCACCGCCGGCATGAGGTAAGGCGTTGCAGTCGATCCGGCGCCCATGCTCATCGCCAGCGGCATCGGCGTCAGCATGTGCGAAGCGTCATACTCACCATTGAGCGACTTGTCTCGCGCCACCGCCCATCCGGCAGTTTTGATCACATCGACATCCAGACCGTACTTGGCATAAAAGCCCATCGGTTTCGCCATGATGATCGGTGTGGCACAGGTAATGGGCACGAAACCGACCGACAGCTTTTTCTTCTCCAATGGCCCCATCGACTCCTTCACCGCCGCCTTGACCTTGTTCAAGGGCAAAATGGAGGCCAATGCCGCCGCCAGGGCACCGCCGCCAACCAGACGAATAAAATCCCGTCTCGACTTGTCGGAGTGTCCGAACACGCCGCGCACAATGGCGCTTTCAATGGCCCGATCCATCATCGCTTCCGAACTGCCCAGCGTTTCCTGCTCCTGTTGAGCGCTGTTATGGGCAGGCGCTGAGCAATCGAGACGCTCGGCCTGCTGTTCCATCAAGACCCTTCGATCCCGGTCACTGAGCAGGGCCTGACTGCGGCCTTCGGTCTGGCACAGGTCACAGCGACAGGCAGAGGTATGAGTTAAATCGGTCTTGGCATCGAAGGGATTTCCCAGGCTCTTGTTCGTCATCGTCGGCATTCCTCAAAGCAGTTTACGGTTTGGCCAATGCGGCCGTTGGATTCGTTCTGGTGCAACGCTCTGGTGTACGATCACTTTTTTCGTGCAACAGCACGGCATAGAAGATCGTGTGCATCAGGAAAACTATCCGCTCACAGAACTGTTTCTCATCTAGAGGACTTAGAGCAAGTACAGTGCCAGCACAAAACTATTATTTTATGGCATTGATTTATATGATATTTGTTGCGACAAGCCGATAACAAAACAGTTACGAAACTTCGTGATCAACGAAATTTCGTTTTTAAATTACGAAGTTTCGTTACTTGGCCCGCATTTTGATTGAAGAATAATTCTCCTTGAATGTATTGCGAAGGTGCTCCACATGTCAGCCGATCCATTTTTCTGTGATTCCGCCACTGCACAACTGGTCATCCGTCCGGTGGAAAACCGCATCGAAGCGGCCAACCTTGAATGCTGCCGTTTGCTGGACCTGAGCACCCAGGAATTGCTCGACACGCCCGTCAGCCACCTGTTCGCACCCAACTTCGACCGTCTGGTGGTGTTTTCTGAAGAGATCCTGCATCGGGGCCAGGCCTGGAGCGACCAGCTCTACATACAAAAAGACAAGGAGGTTCTGCGCGTCGAAGTGAGCGCACGTTTTCAGGAGCAGGAGGTCTTGCAATTCTATTTCAGCCTCGCCTGCGCCAGCACCCTCGAAACCCTGCGCGAACGTGCCGATGCGCAGCGTCACTACTTGTCGGGACTGGGGCACTGGAACCGCGTCAGCCGCGTATTCCAGGAATTTGAACGGGAAAACCAGTTGCTGCTGGATGCCGCCGGGGAAGGTATTTATGGCGTCGATGCAGAGGGCAAAACCACCTTCGTCAACCCGGCGGCCGAACGCATTCTGGGCTACTCGGCACAAGAGCTGGCCGGACGCAATATGCACAGCATGGTGCATCACAGTCATGCCGACGGCTCCAGTTTTCCGGTCGACCACTGCCCCATTTTTGAAGCCTTTCGCGATGGCGCCGTTCATACAGTGGAAGACGACGTGTTCTGGTCGAAATCCGGCGAGCGCGTGGATGTTGAGTACACCAGCACACCGATTCGCGACAACGGCTTTCTGGTCGGGGCGGTGATCATCTTTCGCGATGTCTCGCAGAAAAAATCGGATCACAAACGCCTGCTCGA
Source organism: Pseudomonadales bacterium (assembly GCA_040235475.1). GTDB lineage: Bacteria > Pseudomonadota > Gammaproteobacteria > Pseudomonadales > UBA3067 > JBECKY01. The sequence continues at coordinate 4,903 of JBECKY010000122.1, read as the reverse complement.
AGCGCTCGATGAAGTGGAAAAACTTAAGGCCCGACTCGAACTGGAAAATGCGTATCTGCAGGAAGAGATCAATTCCGAATTCAATCATCACCCTATCGCCGGCAAAAGCCCTGCGGTGCAGAATATCCTGCAACAGATTTCACTGGTGGCACCGACTGAAGCCACTGTGCTGATTTGCGGCGAGTCCGGCACCGGCAAGGAACTGATCGCACGCGCCATTCACGAGCAAAGTGAACGCTCCAACCGCTCGCTGATTCGGGTGAATTGCGCCGCCATCCCTGAAGACCTGTTTGAAAGCGAATTCTTCGGTCACGTCCGGGGCGCGTTCACCGGTGCGGTAAAAGATCGCCCCGGCCGCTTCGAACTGGCTGATGGCGGCACCCTGTTTCTCGATGAAGTCGGCGAGATTCCGCTGCATCTGCAAGGCAAGCTGCTGCGCGTGCTGCAGGAACAGCAGTTCGAGCGCATCGGCGATACCGAGACACGCCACGTCGATGTGCGCATCATTGCGGCAACGAATCAGAACCTGAAGGCTTTGGTCGCGTGCGGGCAGTTTCGCGAGGACCTGTATTTCCGGCTGAATGTGTTCCCGATTGAATCCGTTCCGCTGCGGCATCGCAAGGAGGACATCCCACTGCTGACCCAGCACTTTCTGGAGCGGGCGCGCCAGCGCACCAAGAACAAGGCGCTGAAAGTACCGCTTAGTGAGCTGGAAAAACTGAAAGCCTACCCCTGGCCGGGCAATATTCGCGAGCTGGAAAACGTGATCGAACGACACGCCATTCTGGCTCGGGGTGATGCCATGCGCTTTGTTGGACTGGAGCTGGATGAGCAGGCCATTACTTCACCGGCATCGACCGCCGCCATAGCCGACATCATTACGGACGCCGAGCGTCGCTCCCTTGAGCGCGCCAGCATCGTCAAGGCCCTGCAACTGTGTCATGGCAAGGTCAGCGGCCCCAACAGCGCAGCGGAAGTACTCAGCATCAAGCCCACAACGTTGGCGTCACGCATCAAAAAACTGGGTATTGATGTGCGGCAGTTTAAATAACAAAGCGCATCCACTTATCGGGCATCGGTTCGATTGCAAAACGGGGCTCGAATGGGCTATGCCCACTGGCCGACAACCGTGCTGATCAAGTAGCCCGTATAGCCCACGTAACAAGCCAGCAACACCGCGCCCTCGATGCGGTTGATGCGTCCCGGTCCCCGAAACCCGTAGCCGATGATGAATAGCGACAGGGTCAGTGTGGCCATCACCAGCATGTCGCGGTTGAAAACCTCCGGTTCTACCGTCATGGGATGAATCGCCCCAGCGATACCCACCACCGCCAAGGTGTTGAACAGGTTGGATCCGAGAATGTTGCCCAGGGCCATGTCGTGCTCCCCCTTGCGGGTGGCGATAATCGACGAGGCGAGTTCCGGCAGTGATGTGCCGATCGCGACGATGGTCAAGCCGATGATCAGGTCGCTGACCCCGAAACCATGAGCGATTTCCACCGCGCCCCAAACCAGGATGCGGGAACTCACGATGAGCAGCGCCAGCCCGGCCAGGAGCCAAAAGATCGCACGGCGGATGGGCATGGCACGGACGTCCAATTCCTGCTCTATTTCACTCCCCAGCGCATCCTCTTTCTTCTGCAGCCCTTGCCAGATGATCCAGGCCATCAGGCCGCCGAGCACGGCCAGCAACACAGCGGCATCAAGACGGGTGATCTCGCCATCCCAGAGCTGCCAGGCCGCCAGCGCCGTGACCACCGTAAGAATGGGCAGTTCCTTGCGCAGCACCTGCGAATGGACGGCGATGGGACTGATCAGGGCCGTCATCCCCAGGATCAGAGCGATGTTGGTGATGTTCGAGCCGTAGGCGTTACCCAGCGCAATACCCGGATTGCCTTGTGAGGCAGCCAGGGCCGACACCACCATCTCCGGTGCGGAGGTGCCGAACCCAATAATCACCATGCCGATCAGCAGCGGCGACATGCCGAAATGGCGGGCGGTGGAGGCCGATCCCTCCACAAAACGGTCGGCGCTCCAGACCAGGAGTGCCAAACCAAAAAATACAGCGATAAAGGCAAGTGCCATACAGAACAAGAACTCCTTGAAAGGTGATGAACCAGATTATCATTTTGGCGGATACGGCCGCTCCGTCTTTTTTGACGTCCCAGCCTCCGTTGCTGCTGGCTAGTACACGATGTGATCCGGATTTCCTGGGCATGATCGCCCAACGGTTAGACTTGGCCGGACGGATGCCAATCACTGCGCGCATGCCTGGGTTCCCGGTTTAGGGCGACAAGATGTTATCAGATAAAGACAGTATCTGTCAGTGGTGGCTGAGTGTTCGTCGCACAAACAAACCGCAGGGCAGACGCCCGGAACCCGGCATGGAGCGAAGAATCCCATGTCACCGGCAAGGAATGCCAGGGCGAGTCAATTGCCAGGCTGCGAACGCCACCAACCCGAACAGACGCTCCTCTACCAGCTGGTTGAGCAGCACTACCCAGGCCTTCAAGGCCCCGCTGGCGGCCCAAGGGCAAACCTGCCTTGCTACAGTCAACAAGTATTCGACGATTTCCACCAATGCGGTCGCCTGGAGTATGGCTTCTTGCGGGTACGTTGTGAGAGTTGCCATCATGAACGCTTAATGGCGTTTAGCTGTACCGGAGGGACGAAAAGGCGTTTTATACTGCCTTGTACCCCAAAAGGTGGTGCGCCAAGTCTATACAGGTCAGGGCACGGTGCTGGTATTTGCTTCTATGTATCGTGCATTTAGATATCGTACATGCTTTGCAAATGTCTCAGGCTTCATCATCCCTTAACCTTAAGTTGTGCAGCATTAAAACTATTGTGTCGTCGTTTCGTTGTAAATAATGGCAATGCTCGATACACTTCTTTATCATATAAAAACCTATACATTCAACAAAAGTTAAAAGCAGTGTAACTAACTCTACCCATTTGAAAACTAAAGAAAACCTGTATAAACCATCGTTACCCTGGCTGCGCCGAATTACAAAAGTCGACAAACCCAAAAGACAAATCTCCCATGAATATATCCTCATTAGCGAATTTTTTTCAGTCCTTTTATAAATACAAAACTACAGCGAAAACCAAACAAATATTAGTTTGTGCTGTGCTTCCGCTAATTTTTCTTACATCCTGCAGTGACTCATCTAGTTCGACTCAGACTCAGGAGGAAGAAGACCCGCCTAGTCAGTGGGGAACGATGCGTTGGGATCAGGATAACTGGAATTAACTCTATTTGGAGATAGATAAATGCATAAAACAGCCTGTTTTGCCTTATTTCTGTTGCTTGGTGCGAGCCCGTTGAGTGCAGGGCCTTTAACAATACCGCATGAGTTTCAATCCGGCACCCCTGCTCTTGCATCCGAAGTAAACCAAAACTTTGGCGCCGTAAAAGCTGAAGTTGATGACAACAACAGTCGCATTGACAGCAAACAGAATCGGGTTACAGGAACGTGTGAGGCAGGAAGCGCTATTCGCTCTGTATCTGAAGACGGTACAGTGGTTTGTCAATCAAGCGCCGTAACCAGCTTGCCTTATCGAGTATTTTTACAGGAGGGCTTAAATGGATATTCAGGTACCACGGATACATCTTTGTATAAAGCACCTGACGGATCGAACCCAGAGCCAGGCACAAGATCTCAACTTTACTCCGAATATCAATATCAGGAAGACCAAACAACAGGAAGGCTTTCCATAATACGGTTTGATGTATCGTCAATCATTTCAAAAGCAGAAAGTTTTGTGCAGCAATTTAACTCAGCCTATACCGTATCTGACTGCAGCACGCAAATAACGGTTAACAACGCAAAACTTCAAGTGTTAGGAATACCTGGTGGCGGTTCAACCGGATCAACTCCAGCATTCCTTCTTCGATACTTTTCAGAAACTGCCCCTCTTTTTGACGAACTGGCCGCCAATTGGGACAACGCAAATGCAGCTGCAGCCTGGAACAAAAGCGGCACGACCGTCGAGTCATTTGAAGATTTAGTGGGCGGAGTTTTTGATGCGCGAGACATACCGAACTCCTCTTTTGGAAGAATTTATACATTTCATGTTGAATCGGATATCGCCAAGGCTTGGATTTGTGATAGCGCAATGAATAAAGGGATGGCAATTGAAATAGCCGGTGGCGGAGACGGGGGTAGTATGCGATTCTTTTCGAGTGAATCGCCAGTAGGGGACAGACGACCAATGCTGATTCTCGATTTAGAACTTCATTAGGACAGTCTTTGCCTAACTTCAGATTAATAATTTCTGAACCTGGTGGAAGCGTAAACCCATAAGGTGTGTAACTTTGCAAAACTAAAGGCAAATGCCTTTAAAAAAAGGTCTGTCCGGGAGGTAAATATCACCGCGTGTGCAGCGACACCCACCAACCCGGACAGTAACTGTCAGAATGAGAACACAGCGCCCAGACTTGCCACATCGACATCATAGGTTGTGTCCAGATCGACGCCGATCTCATCACTGCTCAAATCGACTTCGTAGCGCTCCCATTCAATTCTAAGCGCGACATGCTCACCGAAATTGAGCTGTGCGCCCACCCCGAAAAACAACTCATTACCCGTGACATCATCGCTGAAGCCGAGAATGGTAAAATCATTCTTCCACCACAGATTGCCGGCTTTGGCAAACAGATCAAAACCATCGCCCAGCGGCAGGTAGCCCACCAGCGCCGCGGTATAGCCCGTCAGCTCCGATTCATAGAGGCTGCCTTCTGCTTCGCCATAGTGATTGGCCGCCGCTTCGAGCCCGATATAGTCATTGAATTTGCCACCGACAAACGCTTTCAGCACCTGGGTGTCATCGTCAAAATTTTCGCCGTCGAGACTGGCGATACCATAAGCCGCGCCGACATAAATGCCTGGCTCAGCCAGGG
>JBECKY010000027.1:0-4142 GCA_040235475.1 Pseudomonadales bacterium | reverse complement strand
GTCTGGAACTGATTGCGGCCATGCCGGATGCATTGACGAACCCGGATTACCTGGCGCTTAAGTCTGCAATTGCACTGCATCACGGGCAAGTCGGTCTTGCTGAAAAAAATATGGCAGAAGCTTTGGCAGTTAACGCCAATCACCCCCTGAGTTTAAGTTTGCAAGTGCTGGTGACCCTTGTTAAAGGCGATAGCAAAAAGGCCTTGAAAAATGCCTTGATCTTGCACGAGAAACTGCCTAACAACGCAGCGGTTAATTTGGCGCTTTCTTATGCCCAGCAATCCGCTTTTCAATTGAACCAGGCTTTTGCATCAGCCGTTAAGGCTGCTGATCTGGCTGAAACAGAAAGCCTGGCCTGGGCGCGGGTGGCTGAACTGGCGTTAAGCCTGGGCAAAACCAGGCAGGCGGCAAGTGCAGCAAAAAAAGCATTGGCGCTTAACCCTTCGTTCAGTCGGGCTTACAGTATTAAGGGCTTTCTAGCTCTAAAACGTCATCAGCCGGATACAGCCTTCAAGTACTTTAGCCAGGCTCTTGAGCGGGATCCTGCCGATCCCCTCGCCAGATTTGCCCTGGGGCTTGCTGATATACGGCGCGGTCAGCTCAAGCAGGGTCGTGAAAGCCTGGAGTTGGCAGTAGCCTTAAACCCGGGCAACAGCTTGTTTCGCAGTTATCTGGGTAAGGCTTATTTTGAAGAAAATCGTAACGCAGTAGCAGATGCCCAATTTGATTTGGCAAAACAGTTGGACCCCGATGATCCCACGCCCTGGTTTTATCAAGCCATATTATTGCAGAGTCAAAATCAACCCTATGAAGCGCTAAAGCTGATGACAGAATCCATAGCGCTTAACGACAGCCGCGCGGTATATCGTTCACGCCTGATGCTCGATGCCGATGAGGCCGCACGCCAGGCCAGTCAGGCGGATATTTATCTCGACCTGGGCTTTGATGCGTTGGCTAAGCGAACGGCAGCAAAATCACTGGCAAAAGCGCCTGGCGAACACGGCAGCCATCGTTTACTTGCAGAGTCACTGATTAATGATCAGCGTTCTGACATTGCCCGTAGCAGCGAAGTGCTGCAAGCCCAGCTGCTGCAACCGTTAACAGCTATACCCATTCGTTCAGTACTGGCTGAAAGTGATTTACTGGTCATTGAAGGCACTGGGCCCGGCAAATTAGGTACCAATGAATTTAACACCTTGTTTAACAGTAACGATCTTTATCTACAAAGCTCAGGTTTAACCGGCTCCAACCGTACTAATGCCACCGACACCGTGGTTTCCGGCTTGCTAGGCCCGGTTTCCTTTGCCTTGGGGGATTACAATTATCAAACCGATGGTTTTCGCGCTAACAATGACCTGGAATACGATATCAGCACAGCTTTTATTCAGGCGCAATTATCCGATTCACTGAGTGTAATGGTAGAAGGTCGTTCCCGAAAAGAAGACCGGGGAGATTTAGCACAGCGATTTTTAGACGGCGTGTTTTCAGAAAGCGAACGTTTTGCAAGTAAGACTAAAAGCTCAAAAACAGGGTTCCATTATATTCTTCATCCAGAATTTGAGGTGCTTGGGGTATTTAATTACATTGAAAAAAACCAGGAGTTTGCTTCAGAAACTGTATCCTCTACGCCTTTTTTTGATGTGCTGCAAAAATTTTTCCAGGAAGTGGAAGAAAGAGCCAATGCCGCTGAGTTTCAATTTATCTTTAATCAAGATAATTATAATGCCGTATCCGGTTTCAAGGTTTCTGAAATAGATCGAGAGGAGTTGGAGCTAATTGAAATAAGCGGTCCACCGGGCCCACCCATTCCACCAAGTGTTACCCTTGGTATGGGCAAGGTTGATTACGACAATGCTTATAGCTATTGGAATACAGAGCCAAACGACATGTTACAAATACTTTTCGGCATGTCGTATGCAAAGTTCAATGACCCGGTTACCCAGGAAGAAAGTTTTTCCCAATGGAATCCAAAGCTGGGGATTCATCTAAAAGCCTTGGAAAATCTAAATATACGTGCTGCTGGATTTAGGCAGCTTCAGGGTCCGCTAATAATAGAGCAAGCTCTGGAGCCAACCCATATTGCTGGTTTTAACCAGTTTCTTGATGATTCTGATGCAACCGACAGCCGAAATTATGCATTGGGTTTTGACTATCAAACAACAGCTGATATTTTAACCGGGTTTGAAGTTGTGCATCGTGATAAGCAATTTCCCGTAGTGGGGAGCTTGAGTGAGCAAGAGGTGATTGAAAATTTATACTCTGCCTACTTGCTATGGGTGTTGAACAATTGGTCTTTAAGTTTTAATTATTATGACGAACGACAAAAGTATAAGACAGATATCGGTTTTGCAAACATGCCAATTAAATTGAGCACAAAAAGAGTGCCTATGAGTTTTAATTATAACCATCCTAAAGGCTTGGCATTATCTGTGGAGCCCAGTTATATTAATCAACAGGCCGAATTTCGGGAAGAATTCGATAAGGATCTGGTTATGGTTGCAAAAGATAATTTCTGGATTTTGGATTTATCGGCAAAATACTGGTTTTGGCAGAAGCGGGGCGTATTGGCTTTTGAAGTGAAAAATGCGGGGAAGAAAAAATTTCAATATTATGACGCAAATTTCCAGGATTCTTCGCCAAGGCCTGTCATTTATACACCCCAGAGAACATTTTTGGGCAGAATAAGCATAGCGTTTTAGGCGAGGTTACCCCTGCATTATTTCCAATAATGCAGGGGTCAATCAATTTCAAAGCCTTAAGGGCAGGCCATTCTGGCCCAGTTATTGTTATAGCAAATTTGATGAGGCGAACCATTTACAAAATAAGTAAAAATATAAGAACCTTTGCTAATTAATAGACTAGAGTTTTTAATGCTCAATAGTTCCACATCCTGATTAAAAGCAGCACATCGCTTCATCTTTTCGTCAGCTTTGTAATGTTTAATATCACCATTAGGTGTGCAGCGCTCCGCTGGTTCAAGATCATTGCCCAGGAGAGTTTGCTTGCCTTCTTTGTCAATAGATACAAATACTGAAGAGTTTTTTATCGTTCTTTTCAGCCTTTCTAGAGCAGGCATATCCAATTGATCTGTAGGTTTTTTACTTGACTCAGGAGGGGTGTTGCCAGCTACATTATCTTCTTTAGCTGTAATTTCTTCAGCCTTGTCACCACTAAAAAAAAATAAATAAGCAAGAATTAATACCACCAGGCCGATGCCGATGGTAATTTTTGTCGGGTTGCGTGAGTTAGCAGTTTCTGACATAACAATAAGTCCTTATTGTTGGCATTTACTAAATAAATATTGACGCTTATATTGAAAAACCCATAAGGCTAAAATACATAATAAAGCAGAATATCAATATTTGAGTCAATGGTTAAGAGGCTCTACCAAGCATTATTCGCCAGCACGGCTTAAAAGGCTCAGGCCGGTTAGTACTATCACGCTTATAAAAGTATCAAGCTTTAGAAGTGGTTGAATGCAAAATAGTACATTATGTGCTCAAAATTTCCCCCTTTCTCCTTATTTCAACGGCTGCTTCTTCTATTTGTAAAGTACCAACATTTGCCGAGATTTAGCCGCAACCATGATACACGGTTTCAAAGAAAGTACCAGATCATCGAGCGGCCATCAAAGGGCGTTATTTAAAAATACAATGACATGAATAACAAGCATTGATTTAGGTTAAGCATCATCCGTATCAATCTTTTTACCACCCTGAGACAATTTGCCACATCCAGTTAATCTCAAAATTACTTTAAAGTGCTGCCTTGGTTTTAATAGACAAAATTCTTGGCACTCCTGTTGTTGAAGATCAAAAGGGAAAACAAACGGATACAGATCAACGTATTGTTACGGGTATTTCTTTGGCTCTCTAAACAAAACATATTTAACAAGAAAATTAGCTGCGCGCAAAAGCGCGTACCCGATGCACCAAAATACCGACTAAGAGACAATCGTTAAATCACCACGGTACATTTTCATCTGGCAGGCAAAGTGAACTTTACCTGGCTTGTCTGGCGTCAGAACAATATCTTTTGTTTTATTGATGGGTAATTCCTCGCTAAGATCAAGTTCATCAAAAATAACCATGGCTGCACAGGGTGAGCTGTCTTTTCTGAAAAAGCGTAAAGTGACTGGTTCT
>JBECKY010000008.1:0-22132 GCA_040235475.1 Pseudomonadales bacterium | reverse complement strand
CAGGTTTTACAATGCACACAGTTCTGGGCATTAATCTGGAATTTTTTACTGCCATCATCTTCTTCAATGATTTCGTATACGCCGGCAGGGCAGTAACGTTGTGCGGGTTCGTCCCACATGGGCAGGTTGGTTTTTAAGGGGATCTCAGGGTCTTTCAGGGTGAGGTGACAGGGTTGGTCTTCCTCGTGATTGGTATTCGATAAGAACACCGAGTCAAGGCGGCTGAAGCTGATGGTGCCATCAGGTTTGGGGTAATCAATTTTTTTGCATTGGCTGGCGGGTTTCAGCGTTTCATGATCTTTGTAATCATTTCTCCAGGTAAACGGCAGTTTGCCACCAAAGATATTTTGATCCATAAAAATCACACCTGCGCCGATTAAAGTGCCAAATTTATGCAGGGCAGGGCCATAGTTGCGGGTTTTATACAGCTCTTCGTACAGCGATGACGCTTCAAAATTAGTTTGCATTTCGGTCAGGTCTTTACCGCCTTCGTCACCAGCCAGAATGGCTTTGGCAACAGTTTCGGCTGCCAGCATGCCGGATTTAATGGCGGTATGAGAGCCCTTGATTTTTGCGGTATTCAATGTGCCAGCTTCGCAGCCTGCGAGTAAACCACCGGGGAAAGACATTTTAGGCAATGATTGCAGGCCACCTTTAATCATCGCACGGGCACCATAGGTGATGCGCGTGCCGCCTTCCAGGTAATGCTTAATTTTAGGGTGGTGTTTCCAGCGTTGGAATTCCTCATAAGGACTTAAGTGCGGGTTGGTGTAACTTAGGGATACAATATAGCCTAGGTACACCTGATTATTTTCTGCATGATATAAGAATCCGCCGCCTTCAGTCTGGTTGTCCATCGGCCAACCCAGGGTGTGAACAACGGTGCCTTCGTCATGCTTTTCAGGATCAATTTTCCAGATTTCTTTAATGCCGATGCCGTAGTGTTGAGGGTCGACATCTTTAGCAAGGTCAAACTTGCTTAGAATCTGTTTGCCAAGGTGGCCGCGGCAGCCTTCAGCAAATATGGTGTATTTCGCGTGTAATTCGTAACCCGCGGTAAAGTTGCCTTTGTGCTGGCCGTTTTTGTCGACACCCATGTCGCCTGTAGCAATGCCTTTGACACTGCCGTCTTCATTGTAGAGTACTTCGGTGGCGGCAAAGCCTGGGAAAATTTCAACACCCAGGGCTTCTGCTTGCTCACCCATCCAGCGGCACAGGTTGCCGAGGCTGATAATGTAATTGCCTTCGTTGTGCATGGGTTTGGGGATAAAAAGATTGGGTACTTTAACTGAGGAGGTCGGGCTTAACATGAAATGGAAAATGTCGCCTTTTACTTCGGTGCTTACAGGGGCACCTTTTTCTTTCCAGTCAGGAAATAATTCGTTGAGTGAGCTGGGCTCGAAAACGGCACCAGACAAGATGTGAGCACCAATTTCAGATCCCTTTTCAACGACAACAACAGAGATTTCTTCTCCAGCTTCCTGGGCTATTTGGCGAATGCGACATGCTGCGGATAAACCTGCTGGGCCACCGCCGACAATGACTACGTCAAATTCCATTGATTCACGTTCCATAATCTATCTCCTGCAGGGTAGTTAATTGGGCTTTGTATTATAGAGATTAATATTGTTTGATTTTTATACTTTGTGGCGCTTGGTTTTGCCTTTGTTGGAGGCTCTCCAAGGTTAAGCAAGCTCACGACAGAATAAAAATAAGCGCCGTAGTATAGTAAAGTTCAGGAACAAAGACCAATAGAAGTGGTTGGATGGGCATTATTTGCCCTGATTATGGCTTTTCTGCTTCCCCTGGCACTGCCTACACCTTAGGGCTTCGACCAAAAAACAAGCTTGATGGCATTTTTCTGGTTTATGCGTGGCGCAAGAGCGTAGCACCCTTTTACCGGGCAGGTACGTGAGCGCTAAGAATACAAGTAAAAGAGCCTGTGCCAAGAACGTGCTCAGGAGGCGTGTCCCGGGAAGCGTATTGGGCGCCATGCTGTTATGTTAAGAATTTTTAGCGCAAAGCAGGTGTTTAAAGCAGATGTCTTTAGGTAAAGGTTTTTTCAGGATTAACCAGGTTATTGAAATTTATAATAAAATAAGCAAGGCGGGCCAGGGTGTCTTGGGGGAGTATTATCAGCCCAGAGGGTTTATTGCGGGTTTAAAACACTTGACCTAAAGGGTATATACGTTCAGTATACGGCCTCGAAACGCGGGGTAGTGACTTTTTTTCTGGGCGGTCTCCGGCCGTCAGGTTCAAGAGCAGGCAATCCCGATCTGTATAAATCAATCAGTAAAAATCCGAGGATTCCATGAAGGTTCTTGTTGCTGTCAAACGAGTGGTTGATGCTAACGTTAAGGTCAATGTATTGGCCGATAACACAGGCGTAGACCTGAATAACGTGAAGATGGCCATTAACCCTTTTTGTGAGATTGCGGTTGAAGAAGCAATTCGCTTAAAAGAAAAGGGTGTGGCCACCGAAATTATAGCTGTTTGTATTGGGCCAAAAGCCGCCCAGGAGCAGTTACGTACTGCCATGGCGCTGGGTGCTGACCGAAGCATTCTGGTCGAAACAGACGCTAATGTAGAGCCTTTAGGTGTTGCTAAGGCCCTGAAAGCCATTGCTGACAAAGAACAGCCTGGTCTGGTCATTGTTGGTAAACAGGCCATTGATGGTGATAACAACCAGACTGGGCAAATGCTGTCTGCCCTGACCGGTTACTCTCAGGCAACGTTTGCTTCAGAGTTAATTGTTGACGGTGATAAAGTAACAGTGACCCGCGAAGTTGATGGTGGTTTGCAAACCGTTGCCTTGAGCCTGCCTGCTGTTGTTACCACTGACCTGCGTTTGAATGAGCCTCGTTATGCATCTTTGCCTAACATTATGAAGGCGAAGAAAAAACCAATGGATATTATAACTGCTGAAGAGTTGGGTGTTGATCTCGCCCCTCGCACTAAAGTGTTAAAAGTTGAGCCACCTGCCAAGCGCGCAGCGGGCATCATTGTAGAAAGTGTTGAGGAATTAGTCGATAAACTGAAAAACGAGGCGAAGGCAATCTAATGAGTGTTTTAGTATATGCAGATCATAATAATACCAGTTTAAATGCGGCTACACTGAATACAGTTGCAGCGGCAAAACAAATTGGTGGCGATATTGTTATTTTAGTGGCCGGTGAAGGTTGCGCTGCCGTGGCTGAAGCAGCTGCTAAAATTGACGGAGTTGCAAAAGTATTAGTGGCTGATAACGCATTGTACGCTCATCAGCTGGCAGAGAATATTGGCCTGTTGGTGGCTGAAGTTGGTAAGGACTACAGCCATATTCTGGCAAGTACGACATCCACTGCCAAGAGCATTTTGCCCCGTGTAGCGGCTTTGTTAGATGTTGCACAAATTTCTGACATCATCCGTGTTGAATCAGCGGACACATTTGCACGACCTATCTATGCGGGTAATGCCATTGCAACAGTGCAAAGCAGCGATGCGATCAAGGTTGTCAGTGTGCGTGGTACTGGCTTTGATGCTGCAGCTGCTGAAGGTGGTTCTGCTACCGTGGAGGCACTAGACCTTGCTAAAGATGCGGCTGTTTCTGCTTTTGTTAATGAAGAAATTGTTAAATCTGAGCGTCCTGAGCTAACCGCTGCGAGTATTATTATTTCTGGTGGTCGTGGTATGCAAAATGGCGAAAACTTCAAAATGTTGGAAGCCGTTGCTGATAAGCTTGGTGCTGCCCTGGGTGCATCCCGTGCTGCAGTTGATGCCGGTTACGTGCCGAATGATATGCAAGTGGGTCAAACCGGTAAAATCGTTGCCCCTGACCTGTATATCGCAGTAGGTATTTCCGGTGCTATCCAGCATTTGGCCGGTATGAAAGACAGTAAAGTTATTGTTGCTATCAACAAAGACGCAGAAGCGCCTATTTTCCAGGTGGCTGATTACGGACTTGTGGCTGATTTATTTGAAGCGGTTCCAGCATTGGAACAACTGCTTTGATAAGTTAAAGCCCGAAAATAAAAAGCCCGGTTTATAGTTTTATAAGCCGGGCTTTTTTGTGGCTGCGCTTAACTGTTTTTCTGCTTGGGAACAGGGTTGCTTTATTCAAGACTCAAAGGCGGCTTGCCCTTTTTTGCCCTGAGCCAGTTGATTGGCTTTAATACGGGTGTATTGCTTATCAGCCAGCGTTCAGCGTGGTATTTACCTGGGAAGTCCATTAACATAATGCCGATGAAAAGGGTAAGTAAGCCTTGCCCAGGGATGAATAACATAATGACCCCTGCAAAAACAAAAATACTGCCAAGAATATTTTTCGTTAACAGCACTGTTAGTCGTAATACCGGGTGAGGATGGTTTTCGGATTTTAAACGTCGCCGGTGGTTAAAGTAATCTACAGGCATGCGAACAATAAGCAAAGGCGCTATGGCGGCTATGACTAAAAGTGAAACCGGAGATAATGCGGCGAGTATGACTAACAGCATTTCATGTTCCTGTGTCCAGGCTGGCAAAATACAATTTCTCCTCTAAATGATTAGATCTGCACTTATAGACATATGACAGACATATGACATATATAGATATAAGGGGTTCAGTAGCCTGACGAAGGCAGTGATTTCTTCCCGGCCATGATACAAGTGTTTCAGCAGAAACTCGAATGTCAAACCTTGCTTATTTAAAAGTTTCAGTGATCAACTTTTTGCCCAACTGCACTGAAGGTTAAAACCGTATATTGACACTTGCCATATCAAGCATTAGCCGTTGGGCGGCGCTGGGCGCTGGTTTAAGTGTGGTAATCCTGGCATAGCAATTAATCCGGGGGGCTACCCTTTGGGAAAGACCCGAAAACCACGTAAACTGACCGGGCGGGCTGTTATAAAGCCATTAAACCCTTTGATTTCAGTAGCTTGTTGGATTTCTTGGGTGCATTCTTTCGCCCGGCCCGGGCGGCAAAAAAGTAACAGTGATTTCATTGAGGAAATGCTGGTGGCAGCACTGTGTTAAAAAACTGGAAGTAATGATAAAGTGATAAACATACAACCGTATAGCTACAAAAGTGATAAAGGAAGGGTAGTATGGAAAATATATTAATGATCAGAAAGAAGGTGGTCGACAGGCGCTTTTTTTATGGGTTTTGTGGATTGCTGTTATCTTCTTTGGGCTTGTTTGCCGGGCAAGCATTGGCAAGTGACCCTTTGAGTGTAACAGAGTCGGCCGCAAAAAAACTGACCGACAGTTTAACCGCTGACAAAGCCATCATTAAACAACAGCCAGAGCATGTTGAGCGTTTGGTTGAAACGATATTGCTGCCTATATTTGATGATCAATTAATTTCAAAGCTGGTGCTGGGTGAGTACTGGACATCTGCCACCGCAGAACAACAAGCGGCCTTTGTAAAAGGCTTTCAAAAAATATTAATCAGAACTTACGCCAGTGCTTTTGCTGCATATGATGGACAGGAGATTACCTTTAAAAAACCTATTTACGATAAGTCCAATAAAAAAGCTTTAGTGCATAGTGAGATCAAGCAAAGAAATGCGCCTCCGATTGTGGTCTCTTATAAACTACGCCTGAAGAACGAACAATGGCTGGTTTATGATGCTGAAATCGAAGGCGTTGGTGTAGTGAAGTCTTACCGATCCCAGTTTATAGATGAGATCCGTCAAAAAGGTTTTGAACAAATGGTTGCTGGTTTGCCTGGTTGAATTTTTTAAAAGGACTTTAAACCTGTAACGCCAAGCCTTTCTCCATTAGGCCAGGGCACCTTGAATTAAATTCAAAAGCACTTAAATATTGGTTTTCATTTCCTGAATGCGATCCGAAATTTTTATCCATTGTTGTTGTTCAATTAAGTCTTGAGGTGTAATCCAGGTTGCACCGATGCAAAAAACATTTTCGAGGTTTAAATAATCCTTGCAGTTGTTAAGATTGATGCCACCGGTAGGACAAAAGTTAATGTCAGGAAAAGGGCCTTGCATGGCTTTAAGAAATTGTTTGCCACCGGAAATTTCGGCAGGGAAGAATTTTAAATAGCGGTAACCCAAGTGCATGGCTTGCATGATTTCAGAGGCTGTGGCTATGCCGGGCATAAAGGGCAGCTGAGCCGTTTGTGCAGCGCTGGCTAGTTCCGGTGTCAGTCCTGGGCTAACGGAAAATTGAGCGCCGGCATTTTTCACCTGCTCAAACTGTTCAGTTTGGGTCAGTGTACCTGCTCCGAGAACTATTTCGCTCGACGTACTGCGAATGGTTTCAATGATTCTTAGCGCATTGGGAGTTCTCAAGGTGACTTCTATCAAGCTGATACCGTTGCTTAATAAAGTTTCAAGCAAAGGTTTGACCATCTGGGTGTTATTGAGCGTTACAACCGGCATAACGGGTAGGTGGCCACTGAATAATGCAGGGAAATCGTTGAGCTGAATGTTGTTCATTTGAATCCTGGATTTTGTCAAATTTAAGAGGCTCTGAATTCATCAGTATTTCTCTTAAAGCGTGTTTAGAAAGTTGTTGCCCCGTCTTCTGCCGAGCTCACTGAGTCTCGGAAAATCTTGAACAGTTCCAGACCATAACCAAAGTTATTTTCTGTCATTTGTTTTTGTGCTGGCCGGTTTTGTAATTCTTCTTTGCTAATCAGAACAGAAAGTTCACCGCTTCGAGCGTCGATTTTTATTAAATCACCATCCATGACTTTTGCCAAAATACCGCCGCGTTTGCATTCAGGGGTCAGATGTATGGCGGCTAGAATCTTGCCAAATGCCCCAGACATTCTGCCGTCGGTCAGTAGAGCAACCTTATGACCTTTGTCCTGCAGTGAAGACAATGCCGGAGTCAGTTGGTGCAGTTCCGGCATACCATTGGCGGCGGGGCCCTGCCAGGGTAGCACGGCAACAAAATCTGTAAACAGTTCGCCCTTTTTGAAGGCTTGCATAAAGGCTTGCTGAGAAAGAAATATTTTCGCCGGGGCTTCTATGGCAAGGTGTTGTTCGGCTAATGCAGATGTTTTGCTGATTGCCCGGCCCAAATTCCCCTGGACAACGGTTAAACCGCCGTGGTTTTGAAAACCGTCCTCAGCAGTAATAATGTCAGGGTTGTTTGACTGGCTGGCGCCAGGGCTGAAGGTCAGTGTACTTTTGTTGAGTTTTGGTTCTTTGGTGTAGTGGCTTAAGCCCGGCCCCATTACCGTTAGCACATCCTCGTGGAGCAATCCGTATTCAAGCAGCTTGTGAATAATAAGGGCAGTGCCGCCGGCTGCCTGGAACTGATTTATATCAGCGCTGCCATTAGGGTAGATCCGGGTCAGTTGCGGGGTTACTTGTGACAGCGCCGCAAAATCATCCCAGTTGATTTGAATGCCTGCCGCTTTTGCAATGGCAACCAGGTGAATGGTGTGGTTTGTCGACCCCCCTGTTGCGCACAATGTGACAATGGCGTTAACAATAGCTTTTTCGCTGACAATATTTGCGATTGGAATGGGCTTGGAGCCAAGTTTGGTGATTTCTGCAATACGTCTGGCGGCACAAGCAGTGAGCATGTCTCTTAAGGGGGTGCCCGGGTTTACAAAAGCGCTGCCTGGAATGTGCAGACCCATAACCTCCATAAGTATTTGGTTGGTGTTGGCTGTGCCATAAAACGTGCAGGTGCCCTGGCTGTGGTAGGCGCGCATTTCTGATGACAGCAGTTCTTCCTTCGCAACTTTGCCTTCGGCGTAGAGTTGTCGGGTTTTGGCTTTATCTTCATTATTGCTGCCGGTTGGCATCGGGCCTGCTGGCACAAAAATAAAGGGCAGGTGGCCAAAGCGGAGCGCACCTATAAGTAGCCCCGGCACTATTTTGTCGCAGATGCCCAGCATTAACCCGCCGTCGAACAAGTGGTGAGTTAGGGCAACGGCGGAAGCTTGGGCTATCAAGTCTCTACTAAAAAGCGAAAGCTCCATACCAGTTTGCCCTTGGGTAACACCATCACACATGGCGGGGACACCCGCGGCAAATTGTCCGGTGCAGCCGGATTGTATTAAGGCCTGTTTGATTAATTTTGGGTAGTCAGCATAGGGGGAGTGAGCTGAAAGCAGGTCGTTATAGGCCGAAATAATAGCAATATTGGGGCTTTCGGTACTGCTCTTTAAAATTAGTTTTGTATCATCTGTGGCGGCGGCATAGGCATGGGCCTGATTGGTGCAGGATAATGTGCTTCTGTCAGGTAAATCATGGCTCACCTGGTTGATTTGTTGCAAGTACTGCTCACGACTGGGTTTGCTGCGTTCAGTAATCGAGCGGGTAATGCCTTCTAGGGTTTTGTTCATACTGGTACCCGTAAGATGGGATGGTATTTAGTTAATCCTGAAAAAGCCTTCTCCTAAAGACGCCTATTTTTGGTCATGACTTATTCAGAGGTCTCCTGGTTATAAGATTTATACCCATAAGGTATGCCAATAAGAGCAATTACGCTATAAATTGAGTTGCAAAAAGGTAAATTTAAGTCGTTCTCAGATCTATAGGTAAAGTGGGCAATGGACGGTGGTGTTTTGAGCAGCTTTCAAGCGCGATGGAAAAAAGCCGTGGCCGCTTATGCCTTGAAAGGTGGTATTTGCTTGAAGTATTGTTTAAGGACTGTCTAAGGTATTAAGGCCTTAGGCTTTGCGTAAGCTCGGTAACCTCTGATCAAGTCTGGACAAAGCTTGATCAGAGGTCCCCTGGTCTTGTCTTTAACTACCTTTTTTCCAGCGGTTTGAAATTCCGTTGCACTTCACCCGTATACAGTTGTCTTGGGCGGCCAATGCGGTAGGGCTCGCTGACCATTTCGTTCCAGTGGGCAATCCAGCCAACGGTGCGTGATAAGGCAAAGATAACCGTAAACATGTTGGTGGGAATGCCAATGGCTTTCAGGATAATGCCAGAGTAGAAATCCACATTCGGATAAAGTTTTCTTTCTATAAAATAGGAGTCTTCGCGGGCGATTTGTTCCAGTTTCAAGGCCAGTTTGAATTGGGGATCGTTTTCCATGCCCAGTTCGGCTAATACGTCATAGCAGGATTCTCGCATTACGGTAGCTCGAGGGTCGAAGTTTTTGTAAACCCGGTGACCAAAACCCATGAGCCTGAAGGGGTCATTTTTGTCTTTGGCCTTTTTAATAAAAGTGTCTACATTGGACACATCACCAATTTCGTCAAGCATGTTCAGCACGGCTTCATTGGCACCACCGTGTGCAGGCCCCCACAGGGCTGCGATGCCGGCAGCAATACAGGCAAAGGGGTTTGCTCCGGAAGAGCCCGCCAGGCGAACAGTGCTGGTGGAGGCATTTTGTTCATGGTCAGCATGGAGGATAAAGATCCGATCCATGGCTTTGGCAATAACGGGGTTGATTTGGGTTTCTTCGCAAGGTACGCCGAACATCATGTGCAGGAAGTTTTCGGCGTAATTCAGGTCATTTCGAGGGTAAATAAACGGTTGGCCAATGGAATACTTGTAGCACATGGCTGCAAGGGTCGGCATTTTGGCAACCAGGCGGAATGCGGCAATATTGCGGTGCTGTTGATCGGCAATGTCGAGGGAGTCATGGTAAAAAGAAGACAGTGCGCCGACAACACCACACATAATTGCCATGGGGTGTGCGTCACGACGAAAGCCATTGTAAAAGTGAGCCAGTTGCTCGTGCACCATGGTGTGCTGGGTAACGGTGTTATCAAATTCTTCTTTTTCCTGCTGGTTTGGCAGCTCGCCTCTTAGCAATAAAAAACACACTTCCAGGTAGTCGGCTTCCTTTGCGAGCTGCTCAATAGGGTAGCCGCGGTGCAGCAATATGCCTTTGTCGCCATCAATAAAGGTGATTTTGGATTCGCAGGCTGCTGTTGAGATAAAACCTGGGTCGTAGGTAAACAGGCCGTTTGGGGTCAGGCTGCTAATGTCGATAACATCCGGCCCCAGGGTTCCCGAATAAACGGGTAATTCAAGTTTCTCACTGAGGCCATCAATAGTTAACTGGGCTTTTTTCTCAGCCATGGTTTTCTCCCGTTTGTTTGAAATCTTTGTACCGACTGCATGAAACGCGCCAAAATATAGAGTTAGGTGGGTCTTGTCAATGAGTGGCGAGGGATCAATGGGGCCAATCGCCAAGTAAATGCACCGTTGTTGCCTAAGTTTATTAAATCAAAGGTGATTAAACCTATGGTCAGGCCTTGGTTGCAGAGGCTTTGCAATTATTGAGCTGCCAGCAGCATTGTACAAAAAATTTATGCAAAATGCTTGAGTGTTTAACTGGGTCTGGCTAAGCAGTTTGTCCTTAGCTTGTCTCCAGGTAGAAACTGCCTTGAAAACAGTAAATTGCAACAGACCCAATTGTAATTTCAGCTTGAGAAGCCTATACTTTGTGCCCGTAAAAGGCTCTGTAAAAGCTGTTGTGTTTGCGTTTATGTCATTACAATGCCCGTTTTGGGCGGTGGAGATGCTTTTCAAACCCAAACTGGTAGCAGTAAGTTGGCTGAGATAAAGTTTATTTTGGTTTGCTCAGAGCTGTCTTAAACACAATCCCTGCGCATAGGTGTACTAAAACGCTCTTGTTTTAGGACCAAAAATTTTGGTAATACTGTGAATAAAAAAAGACCTGTTAATCTCGACCTGACAACTATAAAACTACCCCTTCCGGGAATAACCTCCATCCTGCACCGCATCTCAGGTTTTGCGCTTTTCTTAGCGATTCCGCTTCTGTTGTTGATGTTCCAACAATCCATGGCCAGTGAAGAGGCATTTAATGAGTTGAAAACCCTGCTGGATAATGCCCTGCTTAAACTAATATTGTGGGCCATTCTGGCCGGCATTCTTTATCACCTGATCGCCGGTATCAAGCACCTTATTATGGATGCTGGCTTTGGTGAAACGCTTGAGGGTGCTCGTGTCGGTTCCTGGGCAGTGTTGTTTATTTCTGGCTTGTTAGTCTTGGTAGCGGGGGTGTGGTTATGGTAACCAGTGTTACGAATTTAGGTCGAAGCGGCCTGTCTGATTGGCTGATTCAACGCGTTTCTGCGGTAATAGTGGCCGCTTTCAGTATTGTTATGTTGGGGTATTTCATTACCCATCCCGATTTGCAATATGACGAATGGCAGCGTTTTATGTCATGCACCGCGATGCGTATTTTTACGCTACTGTCGGTGCTGGCTATTGTTGGGCATGCCTGGGTAGGTTTGTGGACCATTGCCACAGACTATTTGAAGCCCACCGGGATTCGTTTTCTGTTTCAGGCTGCATGTGCTGTGGCACTGTTTGTTTACCTTGTCTGGGCTGTACAGATTTTGTGGGGATTGTGATTAATGGCTAAAATTAGAACGGTTAACTACGATGCTGTCATCGTTGGCGGTGGTGGTGCAGGCATGCGAGCTGCTTTACAGCTGGCTCAATCGGGGCAAAAAACAGCACTGATTTCAAAGGTTTTTCCAACCCGCTCCCATACTGTGTCTGCCCAGGGCGGGATTACCTGCGCCATAGCCAGCGCGGATCCCAATGATGATTGGCGTTGGCACATGTACGACACCGTAAAAGGTTCAGATTACATTGGCGATCAGGATGCGATCGAATACATGTGTCAGGTAGGGCCCGAAGCGGTGTTCGAGTTGGAACATATGGGTTTGCCTTTTTCCCGTACTGAAGAAGGGCGAATTTATCAGCGTCCTTTTGGTGGCCAGTCAAAAAACTTTGGTGAAGGCGGGCAGGCTGCCCGTACCTGTGCCGCAGCTGACCGTACCGGTCATGCGTTGTTGCATACCCTTTACCAGCAGAATGTTAAAAATGATACCGCTTTTTTTAATGAATGGTATGCCTGTGAAATGGTAACCAACCAGGATAACGATGTTTGCGGTGTTATTGCCATGAATATTGAAACTGGTGAGCTGGTTTGTTTCAAAGCCAAAGCCACGGTTTTTGCTACGGGCGGGGCGGGGCGGATTTACTCTTCCACCACCAACGCTTTAATTAATACCGGAGATGGGGTTGGTCTGGCTTTAAGAGCGGGTTTCCCGGCTCAGGATATGGAAATGTGGCAATTCCACCCCACCGGTATTGCTGGAGCCGGGGTGTTAGTGACCGAAGGTTGCCGGGGTGAAGGTGGCTACCTGATTAATAAAGATGGCGAGCGTTTTATGGAGCGTTATGCGCCTAACGCTAAAGATCTGGCCGGGCGCGATGTGGTTGCGCGTTCGATGATGATTGAAATTCTTGAAGGCAGAGGTGTAGGCCCTAACGGTGATCATGTGCTGTTGAAGCTTGATCACCTGGGTGAGGATGTGCTGCATTCCAAGCTGCCGGGTATTTGTGAGCTTTCTAAAACCTTTGCCGGTGTTGATCCGGTTTATGCCCCCGTTCCTGTGGTGCCTACCTGTCATTATATGATGGGCGGCTTGCCAACCAATATTCACGGGCAGGTACTAAGCGTTGACTCGGCAGGTAAGGATAAAATTGTTAACGGCCTATATGCCGTTGGTGAAGTGGCCTGTGTTTCGGTACACGGTTCTAACCGCTTGGGTGGAAATTCCTTGCTTGACCTGGTGGTGTTCGGCCGTTCTGCCGGTTTGCACATTGAGCAAGCGCTGCGCGAGGGTATTGAAATGCGTGACTTCAGTGACTCTGACCTTGAGCGGGCCGAAAGCCGTTGGGCGCGCTGGGATGAATCAAGCAGTGGTGAAGATGTGGCCGTGTTGCGTAAAGAGCTGCAACAGTGCATGCAAAATCATTTTGGCGTGTTCCGTAAAGGTGATTTGATGCGTGAAGGTGTGGCCAAGCTGGCTGAACTGCGTGAACGCATCGCCAAAGCGCATTTAAGTGATAAAAGTAAGGCCTTTAATACCGCCCGAGTGGAAGCTTTGGAATTGGACAACTTATTAGAAGTAGCCGAAGCAACCGCTATTGCGGCTGATGTGCGAACCGAAAGCCGGGGTGCTCATTCACGTTATGATTACCCTGATCGCGATGATGAAAACTGGCTATGCCATTCGCTGTACTCACCGCAAACAAAAACATTAACCAAGCGAGAAGTTAACTTTAAACCGCGCATGGTAGACACTTTTCAACCAAAAATCAGAACCTATTAGCAGCAGGGTAAAAGATGCAAGTAAGTATTTATCGCTATAACCCGGACAAAGATGCAGAACCTTATATGCAGGATTATGAGGTTGATACCGGCGGTAAGGATCTAATGATTCTTGATGTGCTGGCTCTGGTGAAAGAGCAGGATGAGTCGCTTTCCTATCGTCGCGCCTGCCGCGAGGGTGTTTGTGGTTCTGACGGCATGAACATTAACGGTTCTAATGGCCTGGCTTGTGTGACGACTATTTCTACGGTGATAAAAAACCAGGACAAAGGGCGATTGGTCTTACGCCCCCTGCCAGGCTTGCCGGTTATTCGTGACCTGGTGGTGGACATGGCCCAGTTTTATGCCCAGTATGAAAAAATAAAGCCTTATCTGATCAACCATACACCTGCACCTGCCATTGAGCGCCTGCAATCGCCGGAAGAGCGCGCCAAGCTGGACGGTCTTTATGAATGTATTTTGTGTGCGTGTTGTTCCACTGCCTGCCCTTCTTTTTGGTGGAATCCAGATAAATTTGTCGGTCCGGCAGGATTATTGCAGGCATATCGTTTTCTGGCCGATAGTCGCGATGAAGGTGCTACAGAAAGACTGGCTGATCTTGAAGACCCGTTCAGTGTTTTTCGTTGTCGAGGTATTATGAACTGCGTTAATGTATGTCCAAAAGGTCTCAATCCAACACGGGCCATTGGTCATATTCGTTCAATGTTGCTGCAACAGGCTACGTAAACACTCTAATCAGGTTTTCTTAACATCCCGCCTTCCTTGCTGTTGGTTTCGACGCCGGCTTTCTGCTTAAAGGCCATGGTGCTGGGCTTTCGCCCAGCCCAAGCTCTTTAGATTAAATCATTTTAAGATTGTTTTTTGGTTATCTTAAGATAAATTTTCAGTTAAAGTACCCATTGTCTGAATACTAATTTAGCTTTGCGGTCAGGGTGCCTGTTTGGCGTGCTTATGTAAGGTTGCTGCTTAAACATAATTATTACCAAGTTCAAGTTTTAGGAGAAGCTCGTAATGCAAGACGGTTTGATGTATCGGCAATGGAGTACGTCGCACCTTTCGGGTGCTAATGCTGAGTACATCGAAGAGCTTTTTGAATCATACCTGGCGGATGCGAACAGCGTTGCTGAAGAGTGGCGCAAGTATTTTGACAGCCTGCCACGTTACGACGGCGTTGCTTCAGAAGATATCCCCCATTCCAATATTCGTGACCACTTTATTTACCTGGCTAAAAACAAAAGCCGGGTACAGCCTTTGATTGTTAGCAGTGTCAGCTCAGAGCATGAAAAACGCCAGGTAAAAGTTTTGCAATTGATGACGGCCTATCGAGTACGAGGTCACCAAAAAGCAAATTTAGACCCCCTGGGTTTAATGGAAAGAGAGCCGATCCCGGATCTTGAACTAAGCCATCACGGTTTATCCGTAGCCGACCTGGATACGATATTCCAGACCGGTGGTTTATTTATCGGCAAAGATGAAGCTACCCTGGGTGAAATTATTGATGCCCTGGAAAAAACCTATTGTACCGACGTGGGTGTTGAGTATGCCCAGATTATCGATACTGCCGAGAAAAGGTGGATCCAGCAGCGCATGGAACCGGTGCGCTCACATCCGAAATACAGCGTTGAAGCAAAGAAACATATATTGGAACGCCTGACCGCCGCGGAGGGTCTGGAAAAATACCTGGGTTCAAAATACCCGGGTACCAAACGCTTTGGCGTTGAAGGTGGTGAAAGCCTGATCCCCCTGGTGGATGAGCTGATACAGCGTGCAGGTTCCTACGGTACCAAGGAAGTGGTCATAGGCATGGCCCACCGCGGCCGGCTCAATATTCTGGTTAATATTCTCGGTAAAAATCCAAAAGAATTATTTGAAGAGTTTGAAGGTAGATACGCTGTGGAAGTGGGTTCTGGCGATGTGAAATACCATCAGGGCTTTTCATCCAATGTGCATACTTCCGGCGGTGAAATTCACCTGGCACTTTCATTTAACCCGTCTCACCTTGAAATTGTCTCACCTGTGGTGGAGGGCTCAGTAAGAGCCAGGCAAGATCGCCGTCAAGATCCAGAAGGGGATTTGGTTATTCCAGTTCTGATCCATGGCGATGCTGCTTTTGCCGGCCAGGGCGTGGTAATGGAAACCTTGCAAATGTCGCAAACGCGAGGTTTTAAAACCGGTGGCACGGTACACATCATCGTTAACAACCAAATCGGCTTTACCACCCATCGCCGTGATGATGCACGATCAACAGAATACTGCACCGATGTCGCTAAAATGGTGCAGGCACCTATCTTTCATGTCAATGGTGATGATCCGGAAGCCGTGGTTTTTGTAACCCAAATGGCCATGGACTTCAGGAAAGAATTCAAGAAAGACGTGGTCATCGATATGTTTTGCTATCGGCGTCGTGGCCATAATGAAGCCGATGAAGCTTCAGGTACGCAGCCTCTGATGTATGCGGCTATTAAAAAACATTCTACCACACGCACACTTTACGCTCAGCACCTGATAGATTCCGGGGTTATTACCGAGGCGGAATCTGAGCAAATGATTGAAGATTATCGCGATATGCTCGATAACGGCCGCCATGTTGCAAAAAGCCTGGTGAGTGAACCAGACTCAAAGTTATTTGTTGATTGGTCACCTTACCTGGGCGAGCTTTCTACCGAAGTTGATACCAGCCTCGACTTGAAAGTGATGCAAGCGCTGGCCAATAAAATGCTTGAGTTACCTGAAGGTTTTGTTTTGCAAAGGCAGGTGACTAAAATCATGGACGACCGCTTGCGAATGGCAGCCGGTGCTTTAGCGATCAACTGGGGTTTTGCCGAAACCCTGGCCTATGCCACAATACTGCATAACGGGCATCCGGTGCGGTTTAGCGGTCAGGACTCTGGCCGTGGCACGTTCTCCCATCGTCATGCGGTATTACATAACCAAAAAGACGGCACTGCCTATATTCCTTTGCAAAATTTGTTTCCCGATCAGCCCAGAATGGATTTGTATGATTCCCTGCTCTCCGAAGAAGCAGTGCTGGGTTTTGAATATGGTTACTCAACAACAACCCCCAGTGCACTGGTGATTTGGGAAGCCCAGTTTGGCGATTTCGCCAATGGTGCCCAAGTTGTTATTGATCAGTTTATTTCTTCCGGTGAATTAAAGTGGTCACGGCTGTGTGGCTTAACCATGCTCTTACCCCATGGTTATGAGGGGCAGGGGCCAGAG
The DNA here is from genome assembly GCA_040235475.1 of Pseudomonadales bacterium. Taxonomy (GTDB): domain Bacteria; phylum Pseudomonadota; class Gammaproteobacteria; order Pseudomonadales; family UBA3067; genus JBECKY01. The sequence goes on along the minus strand of JBECKY010000008.1, from coordinate 5,857 downwards.
CATTCTTCTGCCAGGCTGGAACGATTTTTGCAGTTGTGTGCCGAACATAATATCCAGGTCTGTGTGCCAACAACACCGGCGCAAATTTATCACTTGCTCAGGCGGCAGGTCATTCGCAACCTGCGTAAGCCGCTTGTGGTGATGACACCAAAAAGTTTGTTGCGGCATAAACTGGCTGTATCGGCACTCGATGAACTCGCCGATGGCAAATTTAATTTAGTATTGCCCGAACAGGACGAGCTTGATCCGGCTGAAGTGAAACGCCTGATCATGTGTAGTGGCAAAGTGTATTACGATTTGCTCGACTATCGTCACCACCATGAAATTACCGATGTGGCCATCGTCAGAATTGAGCAGCTGTATCCTTTTCCAGAACAAGAATTATTGAATGAAATGCAACGTTACCAGCTAAAAGAAGTTATCTGGTGTCAAGAAGAACCAAGAAATCAAGGGGCCTGGTTTCCAAGCCAGCATCATATGTGGCACGTGATACAACGTTACAATAAAAACATCTACTTAAAGTATGCCGGCCGTGATCTATCGGCTTCGCCAGCTGCAGGGTATCTTTCCCTGCATGTTGAAGAACAGCAAAAGCTAATAGAAGATGCATTTAGGCCGTTCAGCGATTAATGAAAAGAAGCAAATTTATAATTTAATACACGTACAGGTAAATAAAAACTCATGAGCATCGAAATAAAAACTCCACAGTTTCCAGAATCAGTTGCCGATGGAGTGGTGGCAACCTGGTATAAACACCCTGGGGAAAGGGTTGAGCGCGATGAGCTGTTGGTGGACATTGAAACCGACAAAGTGGTTTTGGAAGTGGTAGCACCTTCGGATGGAACGATAAAAGAAATCCTGAAAAATGAAGGTGACGTGGTTTTAAGCGAAGAAACCCTGGCAAGTTTTCAGGCTGGTGCCGGTGCAAGCGTTGAACCCCAGGCTGAGCCTGGCCAGGAAGCAGTACAGACACCTAAAGTGAGCGAAAGCAAAACAGAACAGACTGCTGAACAAACGCTAAGCCCGGCAGTGAGAAAATTAATTGCCGAGCATGGTATTAGCCCCGCGCAAATTAATGGTTCAGGAAAAGGCGGGCGCATTCTAAAAGAAGATGTGCTTGCCTTTATCAGCCCTCAGGATCCACAACAGGCAGCTGCGGCAGTAAAGCAAGCTGAAGCTGCTGCGCAACCCGAACCCGCTCAAACCAAGGTGCCGCCCGGCGGGGTCGCTTTACCTGATGAAGATCGTATAGAAAAAAGAGTCCCCATGACCCGCTTGCGTGCCAGAGTTGCTGAACGTCTGGTTCAGGCACAACAAACGGCTGCCATGCTCACAACCTTTAATGAAGTGAACATGAAGCCGATTATGGATATGCGCAAAAATTATCAACAACAATTTGAGCAAGCCCACGGTGTCAAGCTGGGTTTTATGTCTTTCTTTGTCAGTGCAGTGGTTGAAAGCCTGAAACGTTTTCCTGCAGTGAACGCCTCCATTGATGACTATGACGTGGTTTACCACAATTATTACGACATTGGTGTGGCGGTATCCTCTGATCGCGGTCTTGTTGTCCCGATATTGAAAGATTGCGATAAAAAAGGCCTGGGCGAAATTGAAGCGCAAATTTCAGAACTTGGTAAAAAAGCCCGTGATGGCAAGCTCACCCTGAATGAGATGACAGGCGGCACCTTCACTATTTCCAATGGTGGGGTTTTTGGTTCCTTGCTATCCACGCCGATTCTAAACCCACCACAAACCGGCATCTTGGGCATGCATAAAATTCAGGAGCGTGCCATGGTGGTGGATGGTGAAGTTGTTGTGCTGCCAATGATGTACCTGGCACTTACTTATGATCATCGCTTGATTGATGGTAAGGAAGCGGTCAGCTTTCTATCAATGGTCAAGAGCTTTATCGAAGATCCGGCAAGACTGCTGTTAGAAATTTAATTTTAAATTTTAAACAAAATATTCAGCGAATAAAAAAGGCATCTGTATGTCAGACTCTTATGATGTAATAGTGATTGGTGGTGGCCCTGGTGGTTATGTGGCAGCCATACGTGCTGCGCAACTGGGTATGAAAGTGGCCTGCATTGAAGAACGGCTGCACAACGGCAAGCCTGCCCTGGGCGGAACCTGCTTAAATGTGGGTTGCATTCCTTCCAAAGCCCTGCTCGACAGCTCGCAAAAATACCACGAAGCCAAAGAATCCTTTGCCGAACATGGCATCTCAGTCAGCGATATTAAAATCGATATCGCTGGCATGCAAAAAAGAAAAGACACCATTGTTAAAAACTTAACTGCGGGGGTAAGTTCGTTATTAAAAGCCAATGGTGTTGACTGGTTGCAAGGCCATGGAAAGTTATTGGCAGGGAAACAAGTGACATTCATTGCTGCTGACGGGGAGGAAAAAACCTTAAATGCCAACAACGTAATTCTGGCTACAGGCTCTGCACCTATTGACATCACAGTGGCACCGATCAATGGTGATACAGTGGTAGATTCAACAGGAGCTTTGGCATTTGAACAAGTGCCAAAAAAGCTTGGCATTATAGGTGCAGGCATTATTGGCCTTGAATTAGGCAGTCTGTGGAATCGTCTTGGTGCTGAAGTTGTTATCCTGGAAGCTTTGGAAGAATTTCTACCGATGGTGGATCGGCAAATTGCTAAAGAAGGTTTGAAACAATTTACCAAGCAAGGACTGGATATAAAATTAAACTCGCGTGTCACCGGCAGCGATGTAAAAGGTAAAAAAGTCACGGTTAACTATCAGGATCAAAGTGGCGAACAAAGCATAACAGTGGATAAACTGATTGTGGCCGTGGGGCGTAGACCTTATACCAAAAATCTACTGTCAGCCGATAGTGGCGTTACCCTCGATGAAAGAAGTTTTATCTCTGTCGACGCCTCCTGTAAAACCGCTGTGCCAGGTGTTTATGCCATTGGCGATATTGTCCGCGGCCCCGCCCTGGCCCATAAAGCCATGGAAGAGGGTTCGATGGTGGCTGAAATCATCGCTGAACATAAATCTGAAATCAACTACGATACCATTCCATCCGTGATTTACACCCATCCGGAAATTGCCTGGGTGGGGCAAACAGAAGAGCAGATCAAGGCTTCAGGCGAAGCCTATAAAACCGGGGTTTTCCCTTTTGCCGCCAGTGGGCGGGCAATGGCCGCCAATGATACCGTCGGCATGGTAAAAATTATCGCCGATGAAAAAACTGATCGCATACTGGGTATGCACATTATCGGGCCTCAGGCTTCTGAATTGATTCAGCAAGCGGTTATTGCCATGGAGTTCGGTTCCAGTGTTGAAGATTTACAGCTTATGGTGTTTGGTCATCCTTCACTGTCTGAAGCGGTTCATGAAGCAGCTCTGGATGTGGACGGTAGGGCCATTCATATTGCCAAGCGCAAACGCAAAAACTAAACACTGCTGTTAATACTGTATTTAAGCTGATACTTTAAATGGGAAATGAACAATGAATTTGCACGAGTACCAGGGTAAGCAACTTTTTTCTGAATACGGCCTGCCTGTTTCAAAAGGCTATGCCTGCGACTCAGCCGAAGAAGCCGTTGCCGCCGCTAAAAAAATTGGCGGCGACACCTGGGTGATTAAAGCCCAGGTTCATGCCGGTGGTCGTGGCAAGGCCGGTGGTGTAAAACTGGTAAAAACGCCGGCAGAAATTACCGAATTTGCCAATAATATGTTAGGCAAAAGGTTAGTGACTTACCAGACCGACGCCGACGGACAGCTGGTTAGTAAAATACTGATTGAAGCCTGTACCGACATCGACCAGGAGTTATACCTGGGTGCTGTGATTGATAGAGGCAGCCGTAAAATTGTGTTTATGGCTTCCACCGAAGGCGGCGTCGAAATAGAAAAAGTTGCCGAGAAAACCCCAGAAAAAATTCTTAAAACCACTATCAGTCCTTTAGTTGGCGCGCAAGCCTATCAAGGACGAGAATTGGGTTACAAGCTGGGTTTAAGCAGCGAGCAGGTTAAACAATTTACCAAAATCTTTTTAGGTCTGGCTAAATTATTTGAAGAAAACGATTTGGCGCTACTGGAAATAAACCCACTAGTGATTAAAAAAGACGGTGACCTGCATTGCCTCGATGCTAAAATGTCTATCGATGGCAATGCGCTGTATCGGCAGCCAAAGATCAAGGCCATGGAAGACCCCAGTCAGGAAGATGAACGTGAACGCAGAGCTGCACAATGGGATCTGAATTACGTCGCTCTTGATGGCAACATTGGCTGCATGGTAAATGGTGCTGGTTTAGCCATGGGCACCATGGACCTGGTTAAATTGCAAGGTGGTGCTCCGGCAAACTTTCTTGATGTCGGCGGTGGCGCTACCAAAGAACGTGTTACCGAAGCCTTCAAAATTATTTTATCCGATCAAAATGTAAAAGCCGTGCTGGTGAATATTTTTGGTGGCATTGTGCGTTGTGATCTAATAGCCGACGGCATTATCGGCGCCGTTGAAGAAGTCGGTGTTAATGTTCCCGTAGTAGTGCGACTTGAAGGCAATAATGCCGAACTGGGCGCAAAAAAACTCGCCGACAGCGGGCTCAATATCATTGCTGCACAAAGTTTTAACGATGCCGCTATCCAAGTTGTAAAAGCAGTAGGAGTGTAAGAGTGAGCGTATTAATTAACAAAAACACCAAAGTTATTTGTCAGGGATTTACCGGCTCACAAGGCACCATGCATTCCGAGCAAGCGATTGAATATGGTACACAACTGGTCGGTGGCGTTACGCCTGGTAAAGGTGGGCAAAAGCATTTGGGCCTGCCAGTATTTAATACCGTTAAAGAAGCTGTAGCAAGTACCGGCGCTACAGCCAGTGTCATCTATGTGCCAGCACCTTTTTGTAAAGATTCAATTTTAGAAGCCGTTGATGCCGGCATAGAACTGGTAGTTTGTATTACCGAAGGTGTGCCGACATTGGATATGCTCTATGTAAAAGAATACGTTGATCAAGCCAAGGTGCGTTTAATTGGCCCCAACTGCCCAGGTATTATTACTCCCGGCGAATGTAAAATCGGCATCATGCCCGGCTCTATTCACCTTCCCGGTAAGGTCGGCATAGTGTCTCGTTCCGGCACCCTCACCTATGAAGCAGTTAAGCAAACCACCGAGCTGGGCTTTGGCCAAAGCACCTGCATTGGCATTGGCGGTGATCCTATTCCAGGCACCAGCTTTATCGATGCCCTGGCCTTGTTCCAGGCCGATGAGCAAACCGAAGCCATTATCATGGTGGGCGAAATCGGTGGCTCTGCAGAAGAAGAAGCCGCAGAATATATTAAAAACAATGTAACCAAACCCGTAGTCTCCTACATTGCGGGTGTAACTGCACCGGCGGGAAAACGCATGGGGCATGCCGGCGCAATTATTGCCGGTGGTAAAGGCACCGCCGCCGAAAAATTTGCAGCACTGGAAGCAGCCGGAGTGAAGACCGTGGCTAATCCTGCCGAGATGGGTAAGGCTTTGGCAGAAGTGACAGGGTGGTGAAGGTTTAGATCTACCTCCTGTTCCTCCATCTACATTGTTTTCAGCGAAAAATTGGAACCTGCTTGAGGTGGTTAACCTGGGCAGGTTTTTTAACTTGAGCTCCATAGCGCCTCTTCGCTGATCGACCCGACACCCGAGTTGAAGTGATAACGTTAGCTTACCCCCGGCCTTTTTTAACAAAACCGCTTACTGCTAGACCAATGACTGCTTGCTCGCCAAGGTCGGCGCCAAGTTCTACTTCTGATCGTCCCGCCCGCCACTTGTCGTGGCGGGCATGCTTTCTAAGCGCAGCCATACTCATCCATTTGAGTGGGTTGCGCTTCGTTCTTTGTGAGTGAC
>JBECKY010000096.1:0-3148 GCA_040235475.1 Pseudomonadales bacterium | reverse complement strand
ATAACTATACCAAGGCAGGTGGACATTATACGCTAAGTAAATATTATACAGCTCGTTATGACGGTATTATTATGGATAGCAGCCTAAAAAAAAATGTTGTTTTTGCAGACCATGATCTGGCCACTGATCAGGTGTTTGGCGAAATGCAAGTAATTTTATGTCGCAATGTTTTAATATATTTTAATCGAGGCCTGCAAAACCGGGTATTTAATTTATTTACTGACAGTTTGGATCATCATGGCTTTCTTTGTTTGGGGTCGAAAGAAAGTCTGCGTTATTCCGAGTGTAGTGGATCGTATGAAGAGTTTGATTACAGTCAAAAAATATATCATAAGCTGGCAAGACAGTTATTTTAAAATTAAATAAAGCAGTATTAATAAATTAAAAGCTTGAATTTGTGCAACAACAGAGTGAAAAATATAACATTTTTAAGATAAACTAAAGCATACAGTTCGATTGATAACAGATAAGGCGATTGTGCCGTTTATAGATAGGTACTTTGATGGATGAGAATGAGAAACAAAATATTCTGATGGTCGATGACAGGCCTGAAAATCTGGTGGCTTTAGAGGCTGTGCTTGAAGGGCCTGATAGAGTTTTACATAAGGCTTATTCTGGCAATGAGGCATTGATGTTATTGCTAAAGCATCGCTTTGCCTTGGTACTGCTTGATGTTCAAATGCCGAGAATGGATGGTTTTGAAGTGGCCGAATTAATGCGGGCTAATAAAAAAATTCAAAAAGTCCCAATTATTTTTGTAACAGCTATTAGCAAGGAAAAAAAATACGTTTTTAAAGGTTATGAGTGTGGAGCTGTCGATTATTTATTTAAGCCAATTGAGCCGGTAGTTTTACGCAGTAAAGTTAATTTTTTTATGGAACTGGATCGTAGTAAAAGAGAGCTGGAATTAAAACTTGAGGCCGCGAGAAAATCTGAACGGGATTTCAGGGCTGCTATGGATGGAGAAAAATAAATTTATTGTTTTAAGTTTAAAGTTATTCGTACTTTTTTACTTAAAAAAATTAGCTTGGTTATCTAAATGAAATATATATGAGCATAAAAAGTGCCTATGAAGTTGTAGTTATAGGGTCATCATGGGGTGGCTTAAATGCTTTGTCGACAATATTAGCGCAACTTACGGATGCTTTTCCTTTGCCAATTTTAATAGTTCAGCATCAACATAAAAATTCTCAGGGGCTGTTAACCGGAATTTTAAAACAAAGAACGCCGCTTAATGTCTTTGAAGCTGAGGAAAAAGAAGAAATAAATTCAGGTTGTGTTTACATAGCGCCGGCAGGTTATCACATGCTGATTGAATCTGATAAAACTATTTCTTTGTCCAGTGATGAACTGGTTAATTATTCCAGACCATCGGTTGATGTGCTATTTGAGTCTGCTGCTGAAGTCTATAGAGGGAAAACTATAGGCGTTATTTTAACAGGTGCCAATAGTGATGGGGCTCTGGGGATGAAAAAAATTAAACAATTTGGTGGGTTAACAATAGTTCAGGATCCAAAAACGGCCGAAGCAGACAGCATGCCCAAAGAGGCAATTAAAATGACAAATGTAAACCATATTGAAAAGCTGGATAAAATAGCTGATTTATTAATTAAATATGCAGCAGGATCAAAAATATGATCGAACAAAATATTTTAATGGTTGATGACAGACCAGAAAATCTCATTGCTCTTGAGACTATACTGGAATCTCCAGGAAGGAACTTGATATCAGCCGACTCAGGCAATAAAGCACTGTCAATACTACTTAAAGAAGACGTATCTCTTGTGTTGTTGGATGTGCAGATGCCTGTTATGGATGGTTTTGAAGTAGCGCAACTGATGCGAAACAACCAAAAAACCCAGTCAATTCCAATAATTTTTCTGACTGCGATCAGTAAAGACCAAAAATACGTTTTTAAAGGCTATGAAAGTGGAGCTGTGGATTATTTATTTAAACCTCTTGAGGAGCCTATTTTAAAAAGTAAAGTTGATTTTTTCCTGTTGTTAGATAGGCAGAAACGTGAATTAGCTGATCGTTTAAAACATATTAGAAAGTTACAGCAGCGTCAGGCTGGCTTATTGAATGCTATTGGTGAGGGTATAATCGGCCTGGATAAAAAAGGCGTTATTAAATTTTCTAATCCTGTTGCTAATAGTTTCCTTGCTGATGAAAAAGGTGGATTAGTCGACAAACTTTTTTTAGATATATTTAAAACCCATGATGACTCTGATGAAAGTTCTGTATGGGAGTCAACTCGTCTTTATACGGAATGTAGTGCTGGTAATCGTTATTTTGACTGTGGTAATTACTATTGCGTAATAAACGATAGAAATGTTCCTCTTTCTTTCACTGCAACGGCAATTAATGGTAGAGATGAAGAGTTTGCGGGAGCGGTCCTGGTTGTTCAGGATACTTCCTTGCATGAAGCAAACCTGGAAATGTCACAGGAAAAACTCAATCGAAAATACCTGAGAAAGCGTTTGTCTGTGTTGTTAAGGGTGTTTGATCGAGACACTGGAGAAACTCTTGGTACCCTTGAGAATCTCACCATTGCAGGAATGAAATTAAAAACCAAGCATCTCATTGAACCCAATAAAGACTATAATTTTAGCATGGTGCTACCGAAGCAAATAAAAGGCTCTATAACGGCTAGTTTTAGTGGTAAGTGCAAATGGTCTGAGCAGCCCAATTACTCCAATGATTATGCTGCAGGTTTTCAGTTTGAGTCATTAGAAGAAGAAACCAAGGAGATTGTTCAAACGCTGTTGCGAGAATTTTAAACGCTTTTATCTGCTGTTAGGGCTTATTTCGTTACTCGTGGCTTCTGCTAAGGGTATAGCCGTAATCTTATAACCTTCACCTTCAAGTGTTTTTTAAAAATTCCTCCATTTTCGTACCGTAAAATGTTCGAATGCTAGGCCTGGCAGAGGTTTTGCTGCTTTGATTATAGAATCAGTGGCTCTTCAGATCTGGCATCTGCACTTATCTTTTAGTTCCTTGTTGTTATGTATGTCGCGTGAGTTGTACTGGTCAACTCATTCCGGACACATTTTTTAGAGAATTCTCATAGTTAATGGGTGACTGATCACCATTTGCAGTATGCAGCCTGTCGAAGTTGTAATACCGTATGTAAGCCGCCACATCTTTT
>JBECKY010000017.1:0-24137 GCA_040235475.1 Pseudomonadales bacterium | reverse complement strand
ATGATGCTTTCCAAAGCACGTCAATAAATATTCATATTTAATACGTATAATCGAAAGTTATGTCTGATCAATTTGACCTCAACAACCCTGACTACTATATCAATCGGGAACTAAGCCTGCTGCAATTTAACCAGCGGGTTTTGGAACAGGCCTTTGATGATTCTATTCCCCTGCTGGAGCGCCTTAACTTTCTGTTAATTTTTAGCCGTAATATCGATGAGTTTTTTGAATTAAGAATTGCCGGGCTGAAAATGCAATTAAAGCTGGACCAGGCACAGCCCGGCCCCGATGGTTTGCTTCCCCAGGAAACCTTAAAAATTTTGAGCTCGCTTTGCCATGAGGCTGAAGAAAAAAAATACAATCTGTTTAACAAGGTGCTATTACCAGCCCTTGAAAAAGAACAAATTCATATTTTGCGCAGAGAGCAGTGGAATGAAAAACAGTCCAGCTGGATAAAGCGTTATTTTAAAATACAATTAGCGCCGGTTTTAACCCCTATTGGCCTGGATTTAGCCCACCCCTTCCCGAGGCTAACAAACAAAAGCCTGAATTTTATTGTATCTCTTGAAGGCAAGGATGCTTTCGGCCGGCAATCAGGGCTTGCCATCTTACCGGCACCACGTTCGCTACCCAGAATTATTGCGCTACCAAAGACAATAAGCCCCGACAAACACAGCTTTATTTTTTTATCTTCCATTATTCATGAACATGCCGGCTCCCTTTTCCCTGGCATGACCCCCCAAGGATGTTATCAATTTCGAATCACCAGAAATGCTGATTTTAGCTTGAATGAAGGGGAGGTGGAAAACCTTCTTGATGCTCTGAAAGGTGAACTTTTTTCGCGGCAATTTGGCGAAGCGGTAAGAATAGAAATTGCTGATAACTGCCCGCGAAAAATTATCGATTTCCTGTTACAGGAATTTGACCTTGCTGAAGAGGATCTATACAAAGTTAACGGTCCGGTCAATCTCGCCAGAATGGACTCCCTGGTCAATTTGGATATGCCTAATTTAAAATATCCAAATTTTGTCCCCAATGTTGCTAAAGAACTTTTAGAAAGTGAAAATTATTTTGATGCTATTGGCCGTCAGGATTTATTGCTGCACCACCCTTATGAATCCTTCATGCCTGTGGTGGATCTTATTGCCCAGGCAGCGCAGGATCCTAAAGTCGTTGCCATTAAAATAACTTTGTACCGCACGGGCACTAACTCCATCATAGTTAAGCATTTAATCGAAGCCGCCAGAAACGGCAAGGAAGTTACTGCCGTTGTTGAACTAAAAGCCAGATTTGACGAAGAAAGCAATATCCACCTTGCCGATCGGCTTCAGGAAGCGGGGGTCCTTGTTGTTTACGGCATTGTTGGCCATAAAACCCATGCGAAAATGATCCTAATCGTCAGAAAAGAGGGCAACAGGCTAAACCGCTATGTACATCTGGGTACTGGCAATTATCATGAAGGCAATGCCCGCCTTTATACTGACTACAGTCTGTTAAGCTGTGATGAAGAGTTATGTGAAGACGTGCATAAGCTTTTTCAGGAGTTAACCGGCATGGGGCGCGTGCTTAAAATGAAAAAAATGTTCCATGCGCCTTTTACTCTGCATAACTATATTATCAAGTGTATTGAAAATGAAGCGGAGAATGCACGAACAGGGAAAAAAGCTGAAATTATGCTGAAAATGAACGCTCTTACTGAAGTAAACATTATTAAAGCCTTGTATGTCGCATCCCAGTCCGGAGTGATCATCAACCTTGTTGTCAGATCAATATGTTGTTTAAAACCAGGCATAAAGGGGCTATCTGAAAATATTCATGTTTATACTACTGTCGACAGATTCCTCGAGCACTCAAGGGTTTATTATTTTTATAACAACAAGGAACCTTTATTGTTTTGCTCAAGCGCCGATAGCATGGGTCGCAATATGCATTCAAGGGTAGAGGCATTTTTTCCAATAAGTGATGCGAAACTGGCTGAGCGCGTAAAAAATGAATCTTTCACCACCTATTTTTCTCATAGCAAAAGACTGTGGACTCTACTCCCAGATGGTTCTTATGAAAAACTGCCTGACAAAACTGAGAATCCGCAATCACCGCAACAAATACTACTGGCAAAACTGGCAACAGTTTCCCAGCAGGAAAACTCAGAGCTCCCTAAACAAAGTTAAAATCAATGCCAACAGCTTTTAAATATTCTTTTTCCTTCTCCAGGTCATACCTCAATAAGTGATGCCCTACAAGCCAACCCGGCTCAAATTTAATGTCCATAGCGGATTTGGATATTTTTAACTTAAGCACTTTGTTTGGGAAAATAACTCTACTGTGATTCAACATAACAGCCAGCCTAAGCACTAAAGCAAGGTAAAATATTGTTTCCCGCTGCAGCGCTGATTGAAAAGTCGATAAATCCAGGCTTATCTTTCTTCGATGAGCTTGAATAAGTAAACTCATTGACTCCTGCTCTCGCCTTGAGAACCCCGGTAGATCACTGTGCAATACCAAATATGCGCCGTGCTTATGATAGTGGCTATGTGAAACAAACAATCCTAATTCATGAATTAATGCTGTCCATTCTAATAAATCACCTGCTTCACTTAGACTCAAATCTTTATTTACTTTTTCGAATAACTCCAGAGCAGTGGCTTTAACATTGTTTGCATGCTCAACATCGATGCCATAATTTAATTGCAAGGCTTTGATGGTTCGATCCCTGACGTCCTCATGATCAATTCTACCTAACATTTCGTAAAGTACGCCTTCTCTTAAAGCGCCATCGGAATAAATCATTCGTTCAATATCAAACTCTTTAAATAAGGCAGACACAATAGCCAAACCAGAAGGCAAAATATATTTACGGTCGGCTTTTAAACCTGGCAAATCCAATGCCTCACAGTTTTTAAAGGCCAGGACTTGTTCCTTTAAGGCGGTTAATGAGTCTTTGGATATGCCGTCATGACTAAGGCCTGAAGCAATAATTATTTGCTCTATGGCTCTGATCGTGCCTGAAGAGCCTACCACTTCGTCCCAACCCTGCTTTTTATAGGCCGTTTCTATACTCAAGAATTCCTGACGGGCAGCCATTTCGGCATTTTCAAAGCTTTTTTTTGTTATTTTACCTTGGGGGAAGTATTTCTGCTGGTAGTTTAAGCACCCCAGATGAAGGCTTTCCATAAACTTGGGCTTAAATTTTTTACCAAGAATCAATTCAGTGCTGCCGCCACCAATATCAACCACCAACCTTTGCACGTTATCAGACAAGGTATGCGCCACACCAAGGTAAATCAATCGTGCTTCTTCTCTCCCGGCCACAATATCAATCGGACACCCCAGAATTACTTCCGCCTTTTTTATAAATCCCCGGACATTTTTTGCAGAACGCAAGGCACTGGTGCCTACTGCTCTACGTGCTGCTACGGGTACATTACTGATTCTTTGCGCAAAGCGACTCAAGGTGTCAAGGGCAACAGCTTGCCCTTCCTTGCTAAGCTGGTGATGCTCATCAAGGTACATACCAAGTCGAACTTTTTCTGACATCTTGTCTAAGGTTCTGATTTGGCCATGCACCATCTCAGCAACTAAAATATGGAAGCTATTGGTGCCCATATCCACAACCGCAAACATTGTATTATTTTGTTGCTGTTTCATAAAAATCGCTTAAGATATGTCTATTCAGTATATTTCAGGGCTATGATTCTAAGGGTATTTTCCTGCAAACGGCAAAATCATTGTATTTTACTAAACTGGCCCAATATATTGAGCATTATCTATAAAAATTAAGTAACAACTCAAGCAGCAATTTAGCGCGCTTGCTTATTTAAGCTTTTAAGCCCAAACCTGAAATTCTTGTTGGCATGGATTCTATCCGGAATTTACAATTATTGGTGCTTATGTTAAGGCTTCCCAAGTGTTGACTTAAGCTGCATAACCCATCGGAGATAACAATGAGCGATCAAATATTACATATATCAGATTCAAGCTTTGAGCAGGATGTGCTTAATGCCAGCAACCCGGTACTACTGGACTTCTGGGCCGAATGGTGCGGACCTTGCAGAATGATTGCTCCTATCCTCGAAGAGATCGCCAAAGAATACAATGGGAAATTAACCGTCGCTAAAATAAATATTGATGAAAATCCTGATACACCGGCGAAATTTGGTGTCAGAGGCATTCCAACATTGTCCTTATTTAAAGGCGGTAAAGTTGAAGCCACAAAAGTTGGGGCGCTATCAAAGTCGCAACTGACAGCTTTTTTAGATAGCAATATTTAAGCAGCTGCTGAACAAGCCCTAAACGCTTGACTTGAGCGCCTGAAATACCCAACTATTGCATCGCCTGAAACGCCACTGTTGGTGCAAAGCTTCGCAATAGTTGGATAGCCACTGCCCCCTGAAGTGTATTGGATATTACCGGCGTTTTGCGCCCAGGCTTATTCAGAGACGCCTTAGGCAGCACAACAAAGTAATACGATTAAATCACGGTATTAATATATTTAAATATCGTGATCCAAGCCGACAATTTTCACTGCCGAGGCTTTTCTCAAGCAGGAATATACATTATTATAAGAAAACGCTGGACAAGACTGGTTTCAAGTTCTATATTCCAAGAAGCCTAATCTGAGCGCTCCAGCTACCTCGAAACAACCAATAATCAAAATTAACCATTGTATTCAACGGCATCCAGCCTAATTAAATCAATATTAAACCCAACCTTTAATACATGACCTGCCACCATTGTATTAACAGTAATACGCATCTAATCCTCTATGAATCTATCAGAATTAAAGAAAAAACCCATTGCAGAACTGCTTGAAATTGCACAAGAGATGGGGCTTGATAACCTCGCCCGCACACGAAAGCAAGACATTATCTTCGCTATCCTAAAGCGTCACGCTAAAAGCGGTGAAGACATTTATGGTGACGGTGTTTTAGAAATACTCCAGGATGGCTTTGGCTTCTTACGTTCCGCAGAAGGCTCTTACCTGGCCGGGCCTGATGATATTTATGTATCGCCCAGTCAAATTCGCCGCTTCAATTTAAGAACCGGTGACAGCGTTTCCGGTAAAATTCGACCGCCAAAAGACGGAGAAAGGTATTTTGCTTTATTGAAAGTTAATGAAATTAATTTCGATAAACCGGAAAACGCCAAAAACAAAATTTTATTTGAAAACCTTACCCCGCTGTTTGCTGATGAACGCCTGACGATGGAACTGGGCAACGGCAGCACTGAAGACATTACATCAAGGGTTATTGACCTTGTCGCCCCTATCGGCAAGGGTCAGAGAGGCTTGATTGTTTCGCCTCCAAAAGCGGGCAAAACCATGATCCTACAAAACATTGCCCAATCCATCACCCGAAACAATCCAGAGTGCCACCTGATTGTTTTACTCATCGACGAGCGCCCTGAAGAAGTTACCGAGATGCTACGCTCTGTGCGCGGTGAAGTGGTTGCCAGCACCTTTGATGAACCGCCTGCCCGTCACGTTCAGGTCGCTGAAATGGTCATCGAAAAAGCCAAGCGCCTGGTTGAACATAAGCTCGATGTTGTGATTCTACTCGACTCCATCACTCGCCTGGCCCGGGCCTATAACACAGTAATTCCTTCTTCCGGCAAAGTACTAACCGGTGGTGTTGACGCCCATGCCCTTGAGCGTCCAAAACGTTTTTTTGGTGCTGCGCGCAATATTGAAGAGGGCGGCAGCCTGACGATTATAGCCACCGCACTGGTTGACACCGGCTCAAAGATGGACGAAGTAATTTTTGAAGAATTCAAAGGTACCGGCAACAATGAACTCCACCTGGATCGAAAAGTTGCAGAAAAGCGTGTCTACCCGGCCATTAACATTAAAAAATCAGGTACTCGCCGAGAAGACCGTTTAACCACAGAAGAAGAACTGAAAAAAATGTGGATCCTGCGCAAAATCCTCCATCCTATGGATGAAATTGCTGCGATTGAATTTCTGATCGACAAAATGAAAGAAACCAAAACCAATGAAGAGTTTTTTGAGGCCATGAAACGGACCAAACAATAATTTTCATAAGCTTACCTAAACCCATGCGGCGTTATTTAGTTTTATGCGATATAAAGACCTAAGGGATTTCATCCAAGGACTGGAAAAACGCGGCGAATTAAAGCGTATAACAACCGAAATCAATCCCTACTTACAAGTTACAGAAGTTTGTGACCGCACCTTGAAGTTACAAGGGCCTGCCCTACTGTTTGAAAACCCCCTTGGTCATTCTATGCCTATGTTGGCTAACCTGTTTGGCACAACTAAACGTGTTGCCTTGGGAATGGGCCAGGAGGATATTGCCTCTCTGCGCCAAGTCGGTGAACTTTTAGCTTTCCTGAAAGAACCAGAACCTCCAAAAGGTATAAAGGATGCCTTTGAAAAATTCCCGGCCTATCGGCAAGTGCTCAACATGGGTCCGAAAATTATTCGCAACCCTCCTTGCCAGGAAGTTGTGATTGAAGAAGATGATGTCGATTTGAGCCACTACCCTATTCAAACTTGCTGGCCAGGGGATGCAAGTCCGCTAATAACCTGGCCCTTAGTTGTTACTAAAGGGCCCAACAAAGACCGGCAGAATCTTGGCATTTATCGCCTGCAAGTTATCGGCAAAAACAAACTGATTATGCGTTGGCTATCTCACCGCGGCGGCGCATTGGATTTTAAGGAGTGGCAAGAGCAATATCCTGGCCAGCCATTCCCGGTCAGTGTTGTCCTCGGCGCTGACCCAGCCACCATTTTGGGCGCGGTCACACCGGTACCCGACAATTTATCGGAATATGCTTTTGCCGGCTTACTCCGCGGCAAGCGCACACAGCTAAGCCATTGCTTAAGCAACAAGCTGCAAGTTCCGGCCCGCGCCGAAATTGTTCTCGAAGGCCTTATTAATCCCGGTGAAATGGCTGAAGAAGGCCCATTCGGCGATCATACAGGCTACTATAATGAAGTGGAAAAATTTCCGGTTTTCACCATAAAGAAAATCACCCAGCGGGAAAATCCGATCTACCACAGCACCTACACTGGCAGACCACCGGATGAACCCGCGATTCTGGGCGTTGCATTGAATGAAGTGTTTGTGCCAATTTTCCGCAAACAGTTTCCTGAAATTACTGATTTTTATCTGCCTCCTGAAGGCTGCTCCTATCGCATGGCTGTCGTTACCATGAAAAAACAATACCCTGGCCACGCCAAGCGAGTGATGATGGGCGTCTGGTCTTATCTACGCCAGTTCATGTACACTAAATTTATTATCGTCACCGACGATGACATTAATGCCCGCGACTGGAAAGATGTCATTTGGGCAATGACAACCCGTATGGATCCCTCCCGAGATACGGTATTTGTCGAAAACACCCCCATAGACTATCTCGACTTTGCTTCACCCGTAGCAGGTCTTGGCTCTAAAATAGGCTTCGATGCCACCAACAAATGGCCTGGCGAAACGCAGCGGGAATGGGGGCGACCTATTGCAATGAGCGATGAGGTTAAAGCCAGCGTTGATTCCCTTTGGGATCAGCTTGGTATCGGCTAACAGTCACTGTAATTAGTTCAGCGTGAACGGATATAACTATATTATTTCAGGCACCCTGAATGCACACCGTTAAAATACAACCTAAGGGCCTAACATTATCCGTCAATACAGACGAAACCGTGCTGGCAGCTGCAATTCGACAGGGCTACACATTTCCCTATGGCTGTGATAACGGTGCCTGCCACGCCTGCGAAGGAAAATTACTTGCCGGCACCGTTAGATTGAAAAGCTCAGGGCAGGTAATATCAGCCCCAGATAATACAAATTCTCAGCGTCAAAATGAAAATAGTGGCCAAATCAACAATCAACAAATTGTAAACACGCTATTTTGTCTGGCATTTCCACAGACAGACTTAGTCATAGAGGTAAAAAAAGTGCTCGCACCTAATGAAATGCCACTGCGCAAAGTAGCCAGCCAAATAAAATCTGTCACCCCCCTAAGCCGCGACGTAAAATGCATCAAGCTATTATTACCAGCTGGGAAAAAAATTGCTTACCTGCCGGGACAATACTTAGAGCTTATTCTAAGAAAAAATGGCAAAAGCGCTTTTTCCATTGCCAACGCTCCCGGCAGCAGAGACATTGAGTTGCATATACGCTACACACCTGACGGTGGCTCCTGCGATGAAATCATCGACTTGCTAAAAAACGAGACAATCTTGAATATAGAGCTGCCCAAAGGCAACTGTATTCTAAAAGAAGAAAACAACAACACATTGATTTTTCTTGCCGGCAGCACCGGCTTCGCGCCTTTTAAGGCCATGTTAGAGCAGGCCTTTATTGATGGCAGAAAACAGCAAATGTATTTGTATTGGGGTGGCCGAATTGTTGAGGATATCTACTTACACGATCTTGCAATGAAATGGGAACAGAAACACCCTAACTTCCACTATGTACCGGTGGTTTCCGAGCCAGAAACCCAGGCCAACTGGCACGGAAGAACCGGTATGGTGCATACAGCTGTGCTGGAAGATTTTAAAGACTTATCTGCTGGCATAGAAGTATATGCGGGCGGCTCACCAGGCATGGTCTATGCGGCACTGGATGCCTTCAAAGAAAAAGGTCTGCCCGAAGCACAAATGTACTCAGATGTATTTACCTATGCCCCCAGGTCATAACATCCACCCCCTTAGCTGCGCTAGTGTCATTACCGAGGGCTTGTGGCTGTTTAACTTTTTTAGACGGTACTCAACAATAAATATTCGTTACTTCTTTCAAGCTCGCCTTGAGCGGAAAGTAATTTCCCCAGCTCTTTATACGCATCAAGTGTTTGATGGATCGCAAGGCTGGCTTCAAAATATTTTTTTGCTTCCTGTTTGTCTCCGGCTCTAACACATATTCTGCCTAAGGTTAATTGCAGGGCTTCGCTATCTGCATGTGTCTTTAACCACTCACGGGCTTGAGTTAGTTGTTTTTCCGAATCGCCAGCCAATTGGCCATACAGCAAAACCAAATCGTTGTTCCAGCATTTTGGCAAGGTTTCACTTAACACAGCTTCAGCCTGCTTATCTGCACCGAGCAACAAAAGGCCTTCCACAAAAGCTTTAAGTACTTCCGGATTCTGTTTCAAACTTTTTGGCCTTGACTCCCAAACACGGGTTAAATCATTAACGTATGGGATTTTGTTTTGTTCATCAAGGCTACGTTTTTTTTGCTCAGCCAGGGTCTTTAGTTGGTTGATATAAACCGTTTTTGCAAGCTCACCCAATTCTTTTGGACTGAGTACATTTTTATCCAGGCGGGGCAATAACAAGCGCAGTTCTTCCCACTTACTTAATTTAAGGTAAGCTTGCTGGAGCAACTTCAGCACTTGAGGATGGGACGGTGACTGACTATACAAAGGGCTCAATGTTTCAAGACTTTCATTCAACTGGCCACTTTCCAATTGCAGCTCTGCCCGGGCAATGTCTGCGGCCAGTTTAGAACCATCAACATGCATTTTTGCATTTTCCAGGTATTTATCTCTTGCACTGTGCCGACCCAAATGATTTGCCGCGCGCGCAGCACCAAGGTAAGCCATCAGCTGTTGCTCATTATTGCTCAAGGCAGAAATAAATTGTTGTTCAGCCCGCTGCCATTTGCCTTCAGTCAGGGCCAGCAGACCTGCTTTTACTTGGAAATCAGCGTATTTTAATTTTCGATCTCGCTTCCAGGTGATAAATTTCCGGCTCAAAAAAACCGTTTTAAATAACAGGTAAAGAATGGAAGTAGTAATGGCTGCAACAATCACCAACACAAACAAGGCAAAGCCCAAATTGGTTTCAAGTATAGAGTTATCATAGCCGATCAAAAGATAGCTCGGTTTAGAACCCACCACGGTAATTGCAGCGCCAAGAGGCAAGGCAAGCATCAAAAGCAATAGTAACTTTATATACCATCTCATACCTTAGGTACCTCTGGTTGCAATGCTGACTTGCCTAAATTTGTACTGACCTCTTTAGCTGTTGGCGTTTTTTCAGATCCCGCTTTTTCTGTAGCATTAGCGTTCCCTTGTTGACGAATTTGCTTTTCTTTTTTCCAATTACTGGCAAATATTTTTAAGCTTCGAATGGTTGCGGTGATATCCGGAGCCGTGGGGTTTAATTCCACGGTTTTCATTTCAGCCAGGGTTTCCAATACCGTTTTACCCACGGGAGTATCAATTCTAAAATGATCAGTCACCCAGGTTTCAGCTTGCTGGAGTATTCTTTGGTAAACAACAGGGTCTCTTTTTATAACGGCCAGCTGAGCCTGTTCCATTAATAAGTTTAAATTTTGTTTAAGATAAACTCGTTGTTCTGATGAAAGTATTGGTTTAATCGGTTCATCGAGTTTTTGAATTTGATACTGGCTGTTAAACCTTTGCCAGATATTATCCATGGTAACGATGATTTTGGTTTGTAAATCTGCATTGGCCGGCATTTCTTTTACTGTTACTTCCTTGGCCTTAAAATCCTGAGCAGGCAAACTTAACTGCATAATTTGCGCTTTCAATGCATCTATTTTTTCAAACAAACCGACTGTATCAACTTTATTGCTAACGCTTAAAGTTATTAAATCATCTGCCATGGCTCGGCGCACATCAATAACACCCAGCTCATTTATGTCTGCCATAATTTTATCTGCGGCATCCAGCAATGCGTAGGCACCCTCAATATCGCTGGTTAAAATCAAACGTTGGTGAGCGGCTCGAACAAGGTGTTCGGCATGGGATATTTGCCAATCAATGCGGTTAAGACCGGTAACACTGGACAGCTCTTCGGCAATGTTTTGCACCCTGGTTTCTAATGCCTGGCTTTTAGTCTGCAAAGACGCCGATGAATCCAGAGTCGAAGCGATTTTCTCCTGAGCGGTTTGCAAGAGGGCTTGCTGAGTTTCGATAGTACTTTTTAACTGTGAGAAATCGCTAACGCTACTGGTTTGAAATTGTTGCATTTGCAGCCATAGATACCCGGCTCCACCAGCACCGGCAACAGCCAAAAGCAGTGCCAGAAAAGCAATTAATAGCGGCGCTTTAGAGGCTGACTTAGTCTCCGGTTTCACAGCTGTTTGGGATGTTTGCTTTTGTTGTTCTATCATAATTTATTCCAACTTTTGAAATTGCTTGCCACCCACCTTATTGTCATAACCGTACAATGCAGAGCTTACTGCCTGAAGCAAAGCAAAGATAGCAAAGCTTTGCCACTGATGCTAAGGCCTTTTATTTACTAACCTCATATTGCACCCCCCGATTTACCGGCGCACGAGACCGCAAAGCCGGCATTATTACATTATCAGATCATACCGGCTACGATTTCATTATTTTCGCCACTGCCCACGACCTGAATAGTATCAAAGCCCAAATTCGATGCCGCTGCAGCAATTCGCTGGCTAATGACAATAAGCGGAATATTTCTTATTACCAGGCCATTGGTAAGGCTCAGAGCCATCACATTTTCCAGGGCTTCTATGCTGGTAACAATCACGCTATTAAGCTGTTCATTTTCAACCAGACTTGTCAGTTGCTGAATTTGTGCGCGGCTGGGCTGGCTTGGTATTCTTTTATAAACTTCAAGGAACGCTAGCTCAGCACCTCTAGTTAGCAGCGTATCGGGCAGTAGGTTTCGGCCGCTTTCTCCTCTGACTATAAGTATCTTTTGACCACGCACCTGAGTTAAAGCGGCCATTTCGAGCAGGCCTTCACTATTGTAGCCATGGCTGGGGATCTGCGCTTCTACACCCAGATACCGCATTGCTCCAGCAGTGGCTTTACCTACGGCCCACCATTGAATCCCAATCGGCCACTGAGGCCAATACTGTCCCATTAAATTCAAACCGTACTCAACCGCATTGCTGCTTAGAAAAATAACCTTTTGATAATGATCAAGATTCTGGATCAATTGGATTGCCTGGCCGGTGATTTCATTAGGTACAATGTCAATCACCGGTAATATAAATGCCTGCCCCCCGGCCTGTTCAATAAGCTTTGCCAGCGCCCCAGCCTGTTTTACCGGACGCGTTACCCAAACGGTTTTTCCTTTTAACAAATCCTTTTCCACAGCCTGCTCTCAAAATGATCGGTTTTTTTTAAGCACCACAGAAATAACGCAGAGGCCCGGTACCGTTGACGCTATGTTGCCTTATAGATTGACGCCAATATTTTACCTGCCCCTTGTGCCAGCAGGTCGTCTGCCACTTCATGCCCCAGTTCTTCCGGCTTATCGGCATGACCTTGTGCAGCGGCACGAATAATACGGCTACCATCGGGCTGGCCCACCAGACCACGCAGCAATATTTTGTCAGCTTCAAGCTCTGCATAACCGGCAATGGGTACCTGACAGCCACCCTGCAAACGGTGGTTCATCGCCCGCTCGGTTTTAACTCTTAAAGCGGTTTGCGGGTGATTCAGCGGCGCCAGCAAAGCGTGCACTTTTGCATCGTCAGCCCGACATTCCACACCAACGGCACCCTGCCCCACTGCTGGCAAACTGTCTTGAGTTGTCAGCAATGAGGCTATTCTTTCGGGCATACCCAAACGGATCAGTCCTGCTGCCGCCAGAATTATCGCAGCGTAATGACCCTGGTCAAGCTTGCTTAAGCGGGTGGCAACGTTGCCGCGCAGGTCTATAATCTGTAAATCCGGTCGCAAAGCTTTTAGCTGGCATTGACGGCGTAAACTCGAAGTCCCTACCACTGCACCTTCAGGCAAGTCGGCCACGCTACCGAATTGATTGGAAATAAAAGCATCCTGTTCATTTCCACGCTCGCAGATAACACTCAAAGCCAGGCCTGGAGGGAAATCCATGGGCACATCTTTCATCGAATGAACGGCTATATCGGCTCGTTTATCCAGTAAAGCCTGCTCCAGCTCTTTAACAAACAAACCTTTACCCCCCACCTTAGCCAGCGGGGTATCTAGAATTTTATCGCCCTGAGTCATCAGCTCAAGAAATTGAACTTCCAAGCCAGGATGAGCAGCCTGCAAAGCGGATTGAACATACTTTGCCTGCCAGATCGCCAGAGGACTGCGGCGGGTAGCAATTGTGATCATCAAAAACCTTTTCTTTTATAGACTGCGAAAATAGTCAGAGTCAAGCGGAGCTGGCGCGCATGCCGCGCCAGCCGGGTGGAATGATTATCCTAGAAAACTCAGTTGGGAGCAAAGGTGTGTATTCATGACACCAAAAACTCAATCGTTATGGGTGTATATCGCGTGCGTAATGGGTCGAACTGTGTCGCTTTGATAATCAAATTAAAAATGAAGCCCTGCGTAAATAACAGTGTAGTTTTCCTTTAAAAAAATACTCAAGCGCTCTCCTTGCGAAAATTCAGCTTGAATGTTGCTTACAGAGTTGCTCTCCAATCTCGACACCGCCCACACAGATAAGTGTCGAGCACGCAACGCCCGGCCTGCCGGGTCTGGTTACGCTTTATTAGCAATTCCCTTTTTTGGCCTGGCCTGGAGGACAAAATTTCCCATCACCCTCACTGCCACTGGTTTTTATTATGACACCATCAACTTTTACTTTTGGCGGTTCAACTTTTACTCTCGGCCCCATAATTTCACAGCCGCTCAATAAGAAAGCGGCGGCAATAATAATTAACGTGATTTTTTTCATGGTTTTCTCCTGTTTGAAAAATGCCTGCTTATGGTTGGCTACTCGCTGTGCTTTCTTTAAGCGTCTACAGCCGTTGCATTAGTTTACGCAAACGCGAGACATGGCGGCGGCTAACGACCAGACTTTCATTCAGGCCCCGAAGCCGGGCTTTATAGTGCCCGCCCGTTTCAATGGACAGGCCCTCAAGAAATTCGATGGCAACAAGGGCATTGCGATGAATACGCACAAAGCGTTCGCCGAACTCGCTTTCCAATTCTTTAAGGGTTTCATCTATAAGAATTTCCCCATTGCCATGGCGCGCGGTGACATATTTTTGATCGGCGTGAAAATAACGGATTTCAGCCACTGGAATAAGCTCTATTCCACGGTGGCTTTTTGCACTGATATGGGTACGGCTTCTGGATTCTTCTTCACCAGAAAATTCTTTTTCAAGGGCTTGCAGTTGTACCTTATTAAGGCGACCGGCATGGCTCAGGGCTTCTGCAAGATCTTCGCCGCGAACCGGTTTTAGCAAATAGTCTACGGCTTTAACCTTGAAGGCGTCCAATGCATATTCATCATAAGCTGTACAAAAAATAATCGCAGGAGGGGAATCCAGCTTTGCAAGGTGGTGGGCCGCCTCAATGCCATCCATGCCCGGCATGCGAATATCCAACAGAACCACGTCGGGTGAAAATTTGGCTACTTTGTCGATGGTATCGACACCATTTTCAGCTTCACCTACGAGTTCATGCCCATCCATCTTGACAATTAGCCTGGCAATTCTTTCTCTTGCCAGCTTTTCGTCGTCACAGACCAGCACTTTCATGCTTTTCCCCTAGTATATTGTATGTTTATGCCTCTGTATCAATAGCATAAGGATAGGCTACCCACGTGAGAAAGTTATTGTCGTGTCTCTCAGTTTTTAAATGCGCCTGCTCACCATAAAGGGCTTTTAACCGCAGACCGATATTAGTCAAGGCCATTTTGTTACTGCCCTGATGTCCATATTTTGAATCAACGGCGGGCACCGGGTTTTCTACCCGCAAATTCATCATGCCATCTTTATATACCGCACTCACTTTAATCACCCCCCCTTTTTCGAGAGGCTGAATGCCGTGATAAATGGCATTTTCCATCAACGGTTGCAAGGTCAGCATGGGGATTTTCACTCTTGAAAGTTCATTGTCGACATCCCACTCCACTTTTAAGCGCTCACCCAAGCGTAATTGCTCAATACGAACATAGCGCCGACATAAGGTAATCTCATCCATTATTTTTATTTCATTACCCACTTCGTTCAGGCTGGCGCGAAATAACTCTGATAAATCTTCAACCACTTGCTCCGCGGTTTCTGGATCAGAGCCAATCAGACTGGCAATTATGTTCATGCTGTTAAACAGAAAGTGGGGTCTGATGCGGGATTGCAGCGCCTGGATGCGTGCCTGAAGCTCAGAAAGCTGTTGGGTTCGCAATTGCGCCTGGACAATGAAGTAGCGCAGTATTAAACCACCAATAATGCCACCAATGAGCAGGTTTCTAAGAATATCTGCGCCGTTGATCGTGCGCACAAACGCCATAAAGTCGGCCCTGGGGCCGCCAGCCAGAACCCATTCAGCGGCCAGACTGAATACCAGCACATCGACCAATATAAGGGTATAAACTTCAGCAGCAGCCCAGCTTTTCCTGATGCGCTGCAAATAAGGTCGCATCAGGCAAATCATGCCCGCGCTGGTCAACACAACCCATTGGGTGAAAATAGATGTCAGTGCCAATTTATGCCAATCAAAGGGCGCTAATCCGCTTGCGGACAATACCAGAACAATAGCCAGCAATTCGGCGACTAATACCAATATATAAACCGGCTGACCAGAGCAGAGATCGGGTAGAAAGAAGTCTTCTGCCACCTGTTTGCTTAACTTATTTTTAGTTTTCATGTTCTTGCTATCGACTTTTTGTCATTCGCTTCCTTAGAATAACCTAAGCAGTTATAGCATATGGATTTATTTCTGTGCGGGAGCTCCTAAAACCCACCTTACTTTCACCAAAACCACCTCATTTAGGCAGAATTACCTCACGATAATCCGCATCGGCGCACCATTATTGTTATAATTTCGCCATTAACTGCTGAATCATTTTAAACCTGCGCTGGATTAACAAACTATGTCGAACAAAGAATCAACTACTGACAAACCCTGGGGTGGCCGCTTTAGCGAATCCACCGACAGCTTTGTTGAAGCCTTTACGGCATCGGTGAGTTTTGACCAGCGCCTGTATGAGCACGATATTGACGGCTCGATTGCCCATGCCTCAATGCTGGCAAAAGTTGGCCTTCTCAGTGACGAGGAGAAATCAGCCATTATTTCCGGATTAGAAGCCATCCGTGAGGAAATCAGGCAGGGTACGTTTAACTGGTCAGTGAGTCTGGAGGATGTGCATATGAACATCGAAGCCAGGCTGACAGAAAATATCGGCATTACCGGCAAAAAGCTCCATACCGGCCGCTCACGTAACGACCAGGTGGCTACTGACATTCGTCTGTTTTTACGTGCTGAGATTGATCGTATCACCCAGGAAATCAGGCGCTTGCAAAGCGCTTTGCTTGATTTAGCTGAGCGCGAAGCAAGTTCCATTATGCCCGGCTTTACCCATTTGCAAACCGCCCAGCCGGTCACCTTTGGCCATCATATGCTGGCCTGGTTCGAAATGTTGCAACGTGATTTTTCGCGCTTAAAAGACTGCCGCAAACGGGTCAATGTGTTGCCCTTGGGTGCGGCGGCACTGGCAGGTACCACCTACCCCATTGACAGAAGCTATACCGCCAAATTGCTTGGTTTTGACGGTGTTTGCGAAAACTCTCTTGATGCTGTCAGTGACCGCGATTTTGCCATTGAGTTTACTGCGGCTGCCAGCTTGATCATGACTCATCTCTCCCGCTTTTCGGAAGAGCTGGTGCTATGGGCTTCAGCGCAATTTGATTTTGTCGATTTACCCGACCGTTTTTGTACCGGCTCTTCAATCATGCCTCAGAAAAAAAATCCTGATGTGCCTGAACTTGTGCGCGGCAAAACCGGTCGCGTAAATGGCAACTTAGTTTCATTGTTAACCTTGATGAAAGCGCAGCCACTGGCTTATAACAAAGACAACCAGGAAGACAAAGAACCTTTATTTGACACGGTTGATACTGTACTGAACTGCCTGCGCGCCTATGCTGACATGATGCCCGCACTGGAAGTCAAACACGCCAATATGGAAAAAGCTGCCTTGCGTGGTTATTCCACGGCAACAGATTTGGCGGACTATCTGGTTAAAAAGGGTTTGCCGTTTCGTGATGCCCACGAAGTGGTGGGAAAAGCGGTGCGTTTTGGTCTTGATCATGGCAAGGATTTATCTGAATTCAGCCAGGAAGAAATTAGCCAATTTTCGCCAAAGCATATAGGCAAAGACGTTTTTGATGTGCTGACCCTGCAAGGCTCAGTACAGGCACGCAACCATATTGGCGGCACTGCTCCCGTGCAGGTTAAAGCAGCTGTTATTCGCGGCCGAGCTCTGATTCAAGCATAGAGTATATTTCCTTATATTTATTGAAAAATACTTGTCCACTGCTTCATCTTTAACTGAAGAAGCGGCTAAGCACTGAGGCACAGATTTTTACATGTTCACTTTACTTCGCGGACTTAGAATTGTTCTGACTCAATTTTTTAAAGGCAAACTTAGCAGCCCTCTTGATGCCGCTTACCTGCCTTTAAGGGTGATGCCCTGGGATTGCGATCTTAACTTGCATATCAACAATGGTCGTTATTTATCTATTCTTGATTTAGCAAGAACCCAGCTTTATATGGCCACCGGTATTATGCCCTTGCTTATCGGTCTTAATCGCTGGAACTCAGTGGTTGTATCAGCCCATATTGTTTACCGGCGCTCCATCGATATCTTTGTTAAGTACCAGATCAGTTCACGCTTTATAGGCCGTACCGACAAATTTCTCGTTATAGAGCATCAATTTACAGTTAATGGCAATATTGCTGTACTTGCCTACGTTTCTGTTGCTTTCACAAAACAGGAAGGGTTGATAAAAACTGATGATTTTATTGACGATATCGGCTTATCCAGACTAAAGCAGGATGAGCACTCTGAGGATTTGAGCACCTATTTAAAGACTAATGAGCATTTCATCGATATAATTAAACAAAGTAGCCAGGCTTAAGCCAAGGAATCACTGCCGAACTCACCCTTGAATTCGGCAAGTAGTCAGCCAAAGGGCAGGTTGAAAACGATGAATAATCTCCTGATTTTACAGGCGGTTGAATTTGCCGCCCATAAGCATAAGGATCAACGCCGCAAGGATGCAAAGGCATCGCCCTATATTAATCACCCGGTAAAAGTCGCATTGGTTATTGCTGAGATTGGCGGTATAAAGGATCCTGAGGTATTAGCGGCTGCAATATTGCATGACACGCTGGAAGATACAGACACAACACCTGAAGAACTGGAGCAGCGCTTTGGTAAAAAAATCAGCTCCATGGTAGAAGAAGTCAGTGACGACAACTCATTGCCAAGAACCGAAAGAAAACTCAAACAAGTAGAGCATGCGCCCCATCTTTCTAAAGGCGCTACACTGGTCAAATTGGGCGACAAAATTTGTAATGTTGCTGATTTAATAATTGCACCGCCGGCAAAATGGGGGATAGATCGAAAAATAGAATACCTTGATTGGGCCGAACAGGTTATTAAACATTGCAAGCCGGTCAATAAGCGCCTGGAGGCGCATTTCTCCAAGGTTATTGCAAGCAGTCGCAAACAATTATTAGCGCAACCTTAAGGATTAACACACGAGAATGTCTTTTAATACTATTACCCTGCGTTTACCCACCCTGATACTGCTCGTTTGCATTAACAGTGTATTGGCAGCCTGTGGCCAAAAAGGGCCTTTATACTTACCCGAGCCTAAACCTGCCTCAGCGCCTGAGCCAGCAAGTATTCCACCAATGCAACACCCCCCTTTAGAAAAGGAAAACTCAAATAGTCAGGCTGGAAAAGATTCTGTTAAAATAAAATCCAAGTAATCCTGACTGCCTTAAAAAACGCACAACAGAATTCAAACCGTACTCGCACCTGATTTTGTCAAGCATACGTCGAAACTATAAGAAGCTATAATGGATTTTTTTGAATACAAAAACGGCATATTAAATGCTGAAGAATGCCCTGTTAATGAACTGGCCACACAGTACGGTACGCCCTGCTATGTTTATTCTCGTGCAACCCTGGAGCGGCATTGGCATGCCTTTGACAATGCCTTTGCAAACCAGGCTCATCTGGTTTGCTATGCGGTTAAAGCCAATTCAAATATTGCCGTACTGAATATACTGGCCAGGCTGGGTTCAGGTTTTGATATTGTCTCGGGTGGTGAGCTGGAAAGAGTTTTAGCCGCAGGAGGCGATCCTGCAAAAGTTGTGTTTTCCGGCCTGGGCAAACAGGCTGCTGAAATGCAACGCGCTCTTGAGCTGGGCATTCTATGCTTCAACGTTGAATCTGTAGACGAACTTCATCGCCTTAATGAAGTGGCCGGCAGCATGGGTAAAGTAGCGCCGATTTCCATCCGGGTAAACCCGGATGTGGACGCTCGTACCCACCCCTATATTTCAACGGGCCTGAAAGAAAACAAATTTGGTATCGACATTAAGCTCGCCGAAGAAGTGTATCGCACTGCCCACGCCATGCCCCATATTAAGGTGACCGGTGTTGATTGCCACATTGGCTCACAACTTATCGACATAACACCTTTCCTTGATGCCCTGGATCGGGTACTGGTATTAATAGATGCCTTGCAAGAATCCGGCATTATCCTTCAGCACCTTGATATTGGCGGCGGCCTGGGCGTGCGCTACCATAACGAAACCCCACCAGAACCTGCTGAATATGCCAATGCCATCAGGGACAAAATCGCTGGCAGAAACTTAACAATCATCATGGAACCCGGCAGAGCCATAGCGGCAAACGCAGGTATTTTGTTGACCCAGGTCGAATTTATTAAAACCACCGCAGACAAAAACTTTGCCGTGGTTGATGCGGCCATGAATGATCTATTAAGGCCATCGCTTTACAATGCCTGGCAAGAAATTATTCCGGTTAATATTGCGGACACCAGAAAATCCGGAGCTAAGGCTTATGACATAGTTGGTCCAGTGTGTGAAACCGGGGACTTTCTCGGTAAAGACCGCCAACTGAACATAAGTGCAGGAGACTTACTTGCCGTGCGATCAGCAGGTGCTTACGGCTTTTCCATGAGTTCAAACTATAATTCACGTAATCGCCCGGCCGAAGTAATAGTTGATGGCAAGCAAAGCCACTTGGTTCGCAAAAGAGAAACTATTAAAACCCAATTAGCAGGAGAAACTTTGCTGCCCTGATGGCTTGCGTATATTATAGGCGTAGGCACTGGGGCCATTTCCAGCATTTAAAATGCTTAAAGTAAGCTTGAAACCATGAAGTTGAATTTTACTAAAATGCATGGCCTGGGTAATGATTTTATTGTTATCGACGGCGTGACCAAACACATTGAACTGAGCGCTGAGCAAATACAGCAGCTTGCTGATCGCAAATTTGGCATTGGCTTTGATCAGTTATTATTGGTGGAGCCGCCGCTTGACCCTGAGCAAGACTTTCGCTATCGCATTTTTAATGCCGATGGTTATGAAGTGGAACAATGCGGCAATGGTGCCCGCTGCTTTGCTTTATTTGTCTTAAATAAAGGTCTGGCACATAAAAGCCTTATCAATGTTGAAACCATCAACGGACACATACAGCTACAGATTACCGATAACAAGCAGGTCACGGTAAACATGGGGCCACCGGACTTTATACCAGCCCATGTTCCATTTATAACGGAACAAGAAAGCAGTCAATACGTGCTGACTGTTGATAATAAAGAACACAATGGCAGCCAAGAAGATATCAGCTTCAGTGTCGTATCGGTGGGCAATCCCCATGCAGTGATTACCGTCAGTGACATTGATACTGCGCCTGTGCAATCCATCGGCCCGGCTTTAGAAAGCCATAAACGTTTTCCTAAACGGGTTAACGTGGGTTTTATGGAAGTAGTTAATAAAAATCACATTAAATTACGTGTCTATGAACGCGGAGCAGGGGAAACTTTAGCCTGTGGCACCGGCGCCTGTGCAGCGGTGGCGGCAGGTGTTAATTTATGTGTGCTTGAATCGCCAGTAACAGTTGATTTAAGAGGCGGACAATTAAACATTGAATACCAGGGCGGTAATTCACCTATCTTGATGACCGGACCTGCTGTCACCGTTTTTGAAGGAACAACAACATTATGAATAACAATAACCCGGCTCAAAGCGAAGAATACACTATTTCCGCTGACACCATTGCGCAGTACCTGAAGCAAAATCCCTATTTTTTTGAGCAACACCCTCGCTTGCTTACCGAACTTAAAATCCCTCATACCGCTGAAGGCGCGACCTCGCTGGTGGAAAGGCAGGTTAGCCTGCTGCGAGAACATAACATTGAACTAAGACGAAAAATGGGTAATCTTATGGAGGCAGCGCGGGAAAATGACCAGCTGTTCCAGAAAACCCAAAAGCTATCATTGTCACTCGTTTCTGCCCGGAATCTTGAGCAAGTCGCCGAAAGGCTCGAAAGCTCTTTAAAACAAGAATACAATGCCGATTGCTCAGCAATTTTTTTGTTTGATGCTGACCCCCTTACGCAAGACGGTAAAAACCTGCGCATTGTTAAAAGCAGCGATGCCATTGAGCACATACCTGGTTTTATTAAGCTTGAAAAAGCCGTTTGCGGCCATTTACGTGATTCTGAAATCAGCTATTTATTTCCGGATTATGCCGATAAAATTGGCTCCGCTGCCCTTGTGCCGTTTTCTCAAGGGTCTGTCGAAGGCTTGCTGGCAATAGGAAGCTTCGACGAAAAACATTTTCATCACCGGATGGGTACTTTGTTTATCACTTATATTGGTCATCTTATTGCCCAGATTATGTATAATTTACTGAAATAATGATCTAATGTGACTCACTCAAAAGCAACAGACTCTAACCCTGGTGCGGTGTCGAATAAACACATCAATGATATTGATCAGGAAATCAGCCTGTTCGTAAAATTTATTACCATTGAAAAACAACTTTCTCCTAACACCACAAAAAATTACCAACGCGACCTGAATAAGTTTTCCTGCTATTGTCTTGATCACGATATAAAAAAACTTGATCAAATAGACGATCATACAATTCGCCAGTATATTGGCCAACGCCACCGGCACGGCATAGGTGGAAAAACTTTACAAAGAAATCTTTCAAGCCTGCGAAGTTTTTTTAATTATTTATTAAAAGAGAAAAAAGTTTGCCGCAACCCTGTGCTGAGTATCAGCGCGCCTAAATCACCACGAAAATTACCCAAGACTCTGGATACTGAACAGGTTAATTTTCTTCTTTCGATTAAGGATCAGGATCCACTGGCGATTCGTGATAAAGCCATTATGGAGCTGCTGTATTCCTCCGGATTTCGCATTAGTGAACTGGTAAACCTGAACATAAACACCATAGATTTTACTGACGCTTCTGTTTCAGTCACCGGCAAAGGCAATAAAATCAGACGATTACCCGTAGGGAAAATAGCCATTGAAGCCACCAAAGCCTGGTTAAAAATCCGAAGCGCGTGGGGAAATACCGATGAGCCGGCTCTTTTCATTAATAAACAAGGCAAACGCTTACAGATTCGCAGCATTCAGAAGCGCTTGGCACAATGGGGCATACGGCAACAATTGGACGACTCACTTCATCCACATAAACTTAGACACTCCTTTGCCAGTCATTTGCTTGAATCCAGTGGCGATTTAAGAACCGTTCAGGAATTATTGGGGCATACTGACATTTCAACAACGCAAATTTACACCCACCTTGATTTTCAACATCTGGCTAAAGTGTATGATAAAGCCCATCCGCGAGCGAAAAAAAAGTAATGCCCATGCCTAAACAGCCAAAAATAAAGCTGATTACCTTTGACCTGGATAATACTCTTTGGGCCGTTGATCCGGTTATTGAGGGCGCAGAAAAGGCTTTGCAAAACTGGCTGCATAAACAGCACCCTCATATAGATATAGCTACCCGATTTTCAACTTCTGCACTTAATAAATTACGTAAAGACATTGTATTAACTGAACCCTTAATCATTCATCGGCTGACTGCGCTTAGGAAAAAAGTTTTGCAGGCAGCTTTTGTTAGCGCCGGCTACACTAAAGAAAGCGCCCACACAGCCGCGCAACAAGCATTTGATGTTTTTTATGAAGCGCGCAATCAGGTTGAGTTTTTTCCAGGCGTTCTAAACACCCTGGAAATTCTGGCAGACTCCTACCAGTTGGGCGCTTTAAGCAATGGCAATGCCTGCATTAAAAAAACCGGCCTGGATGCTTATATTGCTTTTCATTATTCAGCTGAAAAAATTGGCCAGGCTAAACCTCATCCGGCCATGTTTGAAGCTGCCATGGGAGAAGCACGGGCACAACCCCATGAATGTATTCATATTGGCGACCACCCTGACGAGGATATTCTGGCAGCAGAAAAAATTGGCTTACCGACAATTTGGGTTAATATGTTCCAAATGTCATGGCCTTATAATGACAAGCCAAGGTTTGAGATCACCCACTTCGACCAGCTTATTGCGGCCATTCAACGTATCGACCAAGCCTGAAAGGCGTTCATTAACTTAAAAAATGCCGGCATTATGCTGGCATTTTTAATCAGGGGCTAAACTTGTTCAGCGGTTTCTTATTACTAAAAGCATTAGCGGATTTTACCAATGGCGCTGTACCAGTTACTGTTTGGAAATTTTTTCACTCGCCTGGCCACAGCTTTGTTAATATCCTGCTCCAGCCTGGCTATTTTTAAAGAATCTGAATAACTTTGTGTATATTTAAGCACCGGCTGCTCTATCAGCTTAAGACATTTGTCAGTATTTGCAGTATCAATACTACCCAATAGCTTTCTTATGTTTTTTTCACTACTTAAAATCTCAATATCTTTTTTACGCAGGGTGCCGCCTTTATTCACCACGGTACGCAAGGGCTTGACCAATCTGGTACAGGTTGCGCCCGCTAGCTTTTGCACATCAGGATTAGGGGATTCTAGAAACATCAACACCTTTGGCAGCTCTTCGATCATTTGAATATTTTTGAAGCCCTGGGTTAACAACATTTTTGAACTCTTAACTACCTCAGGTTTGTCGCGCAGATCAGTGAAAAACGACAAATCATCCAGGTGATCAACGGAAATTTTTTCTTTCAATAAGGCGACATAGTTTTTTGACTGGGTTTTATCGCTGGCTGAATTATTGTAAAGACCATTTTGCATATGGGCAAAGGCCAGAAACATGGTTCCTACCATTTCTTTTTTATGGGTTTTAGCAATATTTATCACCTGGTCGTATTCGTCTTGTTCAAATAGCTGCCTGGCTTGAACGGCCCAACCTCCGGTTTTTGCCGCATAAGCAACGTTGACAAAACCAGTGCTGAAAG
>JBECKY010000071.1:0-49768 GCA_040235475.1 Pseudomonadales bacterium | reverse complement strand
ATCGTCATTGGCAATGTCTTCACCAAAGGCGGTGGACGGCCATTGCCAGAGGGTTTGGCCGGTTTGATCGGTGGCTATGCGTGGGGTATTGAGGTGATCGCTGTGGATGTAGGCAAGTTGGGTTTGGGTGATGGTGTTGCCGGTTTGGCTTTGATTGATAACCGCCAGCGGCATGGCACCCAGCCAGATATAGGAGGCATGGCCGGTTTGAGTGCCGCTGCTGTTGTAAGTGATTTCACTGAGCAGCTGAGCGGCGCCGTTGTAAAAGTAGGCCTTGGTGTCGGTACTGCGTGTTGCACAAAAATCATAGCCAGTTTAACAACTGGCTGATATGTTGTTTACGACAAAGTCGCTCGGTAATTAGACCGACATAGTCCCTTGGTAATCACATTAATACAATATTGATCGCTGTAACGAGTTAAGACCATCCGGTATCTCTCTTCGATGGTCGTAGCATGGGTGCGACCATGCCGAGAATTACGCCGGCAATTAAAATAAGTGCTCCCAGTTTCAACCCGGTGTTTCGATTGTCGTTTTTTAGTTTATCTCTTTCCACCGTCATTTGTTCAAGATCAACTTCGAGCTGTTGATTTTTTTGAATCAACTCGTTGTTGGTTCGATCGAGTCGAATGGCATTTTTAGACAGTTCCTTGATTTTTTTTAGCTCTTGATCCAGGGCGGCGTTGGTGCGGGTCAAGGTTTGTTTTTCGGACGTAAGAGACTCTATTTTTTGCTCCATTTCTATCAGTCTGGACTGTTGTGAGCTGCCGGATTCTTTCATGCGCTTGAGCATGCTTTGAAGTTTATCCAGTTGCTCTTTTGCAGAGGGTGTCGAAATCAAGTATCGGTCTTCAATCCAGCCCTCTATATCTGGTGGGATTTGAATGCGTACCCAGTCCGTGTCCTTGTCTTTTTGCGTGACTTCAACGGCAGTACCGCTTTTAAGGCTTTTAATAATTCTGAATTCATTGCCTTTGCCGCTACGTACCGGGAAGTAATGCTCATCAATAACGTACTTGGTTTCTGCAAAGCCGGTGATTGGCACGCTGATTAAAAACATGCTGACAAATAAAGTTCGAAAAAAAGTGGGGGATATGCTATTCACTGGTATCGTCCGTTCTAATGGTTGCCTGTAAGTTATTGATTGCTGCTGGGAATTATGGCTTCGCATATTACAGCAAAGATTTTAAGCCAGGTAAAACCTGCCTCACAGATTAAAAATTGAATCAGAGGTTCCCTAGGGTAAAACTTTGTTGAATGGTTTGACAGTAACTGTTTTATAAACCCCGGCAGCCATATAAGGGTCGGCATCAGCCCAGATTTTTGCATCTTCCAAGGATGGAAATTCGGCGATCACCAGGCTGCCGGTAAAGCCTGCATCTCCCGGAGATTCTGTATCCAGTGCCGGATGTGGCCCGGCAACAAGCAGGCGTCCTTGCTGCTTAAGCTGATTAAGTCTGTCCAGATGCTTGTCGCGGACACTTTTTCTTTTTTTTAAACTATCGGGAACATCGGTACTCATAACGGCGTAATACATCATACTTCAGGCTTGTCTCCACTGAGTTTTTCGCTGGCAGGGAGTTCGTGTTCTTGTTGAATGTACTTGGACAGGTAAACGGCTTGAGCAACCATAAAGACCAGGGTCATGCCCAGGCTGCCAAAAACTTTAAACTCCACCCAAATTTCGTGGTAGGTAAAGGCAACAAATAAATTTGCGGCCCCTGAAACAATAAAAAACATCACCCAGCTGTAATTCAAGGTTCGCCATACATCTTTGGGTAGGCTAATGGCATGTCCCATCATGCGTTTAACCAGGTTGTCCTCACCAATAAACTGGCTGGCAAAGAAAGACAGCGCAAAAATCCAGTTTACAATGGGCGCTTTCCACTTCAGATAGGTTTCATCGTGTAATAGCAGGGTTAGGCCACCGAATACCAGCACGGCTATCAGGGTAATGATTTGAAATTTCTCTAATTTTTTGACTACAAGCCAGGTAAGTAGATATTGCAGAGGCACGCCAATCATGAGCACTTTTGTGGCAGTGTAAATATCATACAATTGGTAGGTGGCAAAAAAAGCAATTAATGGAATAAAATCAATAAGTTGTTTCATATTATGGGGGGTAAGTGGAAATAGCCTTAATTAAAATATGTAATCTGTTTGCGCATTCATACATGGCGCTTAAGTCGGTGATCGTACAGAAACTTCGATAATAATACAGGAACTTATCCTCAATAAATACTGCTGGTCTCGAGGTCTGGGCGAGGCCAGGATTTTTCCGTGGCAGATACAGGTTTACATGGCATTGTTTGTGTTGCCTTGTTTACATTGAAAGAACAGTTTTGTCTGCGCTTATCGTTTATAATGTGTTTTTTTCAAAATTATACACTCAAATTAGATGCCTGAAATAATTGACCTACACAGCCATACCACTGCTTCCGATGGTGCTCTTCAGCCAGAAGAACTGATTTCGCTGGCCAGCGCCCGTGGGGTAGATGTTCTGGCGGTGACTGACCATGATACCACCGATGGTTTGCTTGCTGCTCAGGAAGCAGCGACTAAATACGGTATTCAAATGATCCATGGTGTGGAAATTTCAACCCGGTGGTCGGGCCACGATATCCATGTGGTGGGCTTGGGTATCGACATGAATGCTGCCATATTGTCAGAAGGGCTTAAGCGGCAATGCCAGTTTCGAGTCAGCCGCGGCGCCTTGATTGCCAAAAAACTTGAAAAGTACGGTATTCACGATGCCTTGGTGCACGCACAACAAATAGCCGGGCGTGACAGTGTTGGCAGGCCGCACTTTGCCCGCTATCTTATGGAAGTGGGGCTGGTTAAAAGCTTTGATGAGGCCTTTAAAAAATACCTGGGCGCAGGCAAAGGTGCTTATGTTGCCACCGAGTGGGCCTCAATAGAAGAAGCCATACAGTGGATACAAGGCTCCGGTGGCTTGGCGGTGCTGGCACACCCCGGGCGCTATCGCATGACAAGAACCAAGCTGCGTTCTTTGGTTAAGGCATTTAAAGTTTGGGGTGGGGATGCGATGGAGGTTTGCACACCCAATCACGAGGCACAAATGGTTGTTTATTTAGCCAGGCTTTCTCAGGACTTTGAATTATTAGCGTCTCAGGGTAGTGATTTCCATTCACCAGAAACAGATTGGATCCGCTTGGGGCAGTTTCCTGCAATGCCTGCTGAGTGCCAGCATATCTGGCGCGAAGAAAAGCGCTTAATTGCAAATTAAACGTCTGCTTTAAACTTGAAGCCTTGAAATAAATCGATTTCCCTAAATGGTTAATTTCCAGCAATGAGCCAGTATTACCGAATTCACCCAGACAATCCGCAGCCGCGATTAATCAAGCATGCCGTGGATATTCTTGAACGCGGCGGGCTGCTGGTTTACCCAACAGATTCCACTTACGCCCTGGGCTGTCGCCTTGGTGATAAGTCCGCGTTGGCGCGGATTTGCGCTCTGCGCCAGCTTGATAAAAAGCACCATTTTACCTTGTTGTGTAAAGACTTGGCGGATATTGCCACGTATGCCCAGGTGAGTAATTCAGATTTCAGGCTGTTAAAGGCCTGTACCCCTGGGCCTTATACTTTTATTCTCAAAGCTACTAATGAGGTGCCCAGGCAGTTACTGCACCCGAAACAAAAAACCATTGGTTTGAGAGTGCCGGATCATCCTATTATGCAATCATTAATGCAGGAGTATCGCAAGCCTTTGTTAACAACCACATTACTGTTGCCCGGTGAAGATCTGCCAATGACGGATCCTGAGGAGATCCGCCAGCGTTTGGAGAAACAAGTGGATTTAATCATTGATGGCGGTTACGGGGGTGTGGTTCTGACCACAGTGCTTAGTTTGCTTGATGGTGAGTTGCAGTTGGTGCGCGAAGGTTGTGGTGAGCTATCAACTTTGGGTTTGTAATTCTTTTCAGTCCGGTGCCAGGCACCCGTTGGCCTTAGGGCGATTTGCTGTGAAAAGCCCCTTGGCTTGCCCACGCTGCGATCACCTGAATACCACAGGCGCTTAGCGAAAGGATTTTAAACGAGGCCTAGACCGGTTATGATTACCAACTTTGGCTGGTTTAGCTTTTTAACTTGATGATTAATAGATTAAACACAGGGGTATAATTTGAGTTCTATTGGCTCACAGCAGCGAGTACTATCTGGCATGCGGCCAACCGGTAGACTTCATTTAGGTCATTACCATGGTGTCTTAAAGAACTGGATTGAACTTCAGTACGAATACGACTGTTTGTTTTTTGTGGCTGACTGGCATGCCTTGACCACTCATTATGAAGACCCCAGACTAATTGAGCAGAGTGTTTGGGAAATGGTGGTTGATTGGCTGGCTGCGGGTTTAAACCCTGGATCAGCCACCTTGTTTATTCAATCGAAGGTACCCGAGCACGCTGAATTACATTTATTGTTATCAATGATCACGCCCTTAGGCTGGCTTGAGCGAATACCCAGTTATAAGGATCAGCAGGAAAAACTAAAAAGTAGGGATTTGGCGACCTATGGGTTTTTGGGTTATCCCTTGCTGCAAAGTGCTGATATTTTGGTTTACAAAGCGGGTTTGGTGCCCGTTGGCGCCGATCAGGTGGCTCATGTCGAAATGACTCGAGAGGTGGCCAGACGGTTTAATCATTTGTATGGTCGTGAACCTGGATTTGAAGAGTCTGTGGAAGCAGCGATTCAAAAAATGGGCAAAAAAGCGGCTAAGCTTTATCGAAGTTTGCGTAAAAACTACCAGGAACAAGGTAACGATGAGGCTTTGGCCACTGCCCAGGCTCTGGTGCAGGATCAGCAGAATATTACCTTAGGTGATAAAGAGCGTTTGCTGGGTTCTATCGAAGGGGGCGGCAAGGTGATTTTACCGGAACCCCAGTCCTTATTGACCCCTGCTGCTAAAGTGTCTGGGCTGGATGGGCAAAAAATGTCGAAATCCTATGGTAATACTATTGCCTTACGTGAAGACCCGGAGGAAGTAGAAAAGAAGATCCGCATCATGCCGACAGACCCGGCCAGGGTTCGGCGTAACGATCCGGGAGATCCGGCAAAATGTCCGGTTTGGCCATTGCATGAAATTTATTCTGACGAAGGCATCCGGGATTGGGTACAGGAAGGTTGCAAATCAGCTAATATTGGTTGCCTTGACTGCAAAAAGCCGCTTATTGAAGCTATCCAGGCCCAGGTAATTACCATTCGTGAGCGCGCCGCTGAATATGAGAACGACCCGGATCTGGTGCGAAGTATTATTGCTCAGGGCTGTGAAAAAGCCCGGGATGCCGCGAAGCAGACCTTGGAGGATGTGCGTGAGGCGATGGGCTTGTCCTATCGTTAGAACACGCATAAAAAGCACTTCATAACGGCTGTAGTGACTGAATCAAAACAGCTAATATGGTAGTCTTTCGCTGACTATTAATGATACTGAGTAAAGTATGTCGCAAGTAGAAACACCAACCGCCCTGTTTAATACTGATGCATCGGAAGCCTTGCCCGGGAAATCTGAAACTGTGGGCGACACTGAGCAGCTCCCTGAGTCTGGCACGATGCCGGTGCAAGAAGAAATGCCCTTTGCAATGGTGCTTGGCAAGGCTTATACGCAAGTGCCCCAGGACTTGTACATCCCGCCTTATGCCCTGCAGGTGTTTCTGGATGCCTTTGAAGGCCCTCTGGATTTATTGCTGTATTTGATCAAGCGTCAGAACCTGGATATTCTCGATATCAAAGTAGCAGATATTACCCGCCAATATGTCGAGTATGTAAATTTAATGGAAGCCTATCAATTTGAGCTGGCCGCAGAGTACTTGGTCATGGCCGCCTTGCTGGGTGAAATTAAATCAAGAAGCCTGTTGCCTCGTCATGAAGACGATGAGCTGGATGAAGACGATCCTCGAGCAGAATTAATTCGACGCTTGCAGGAATACGAGCGCTTTAAAAAAGCTGCTGAAGAGCTCGACGAGCTGCCGCGGGTTGACCGCGATGTTTTTCCGGTACACGTTCAGGCACCAGAAATACCCAATGAAATTCCTTTTCCAGATGTTGAATTAAAAGAAGTTTTATTAGCCTTGAAAGATGTTCTAAAACGGGCGGACATGTATGAAACCCACCATGTCACCCGGGAGCTGCTGTCAACCCGGGAGCGCATGTCTGATGTGTTGTCGGCGTTGCAAGGCGAAAACTTTGTGCCTTTTGTGGCACTGTTTACATTGGAAGAAGGTCGCCTGGGTGTGGTTGTTACGTTCCTGGCTTTGCTGGAGTTGGTCAAAGAATCTTTAATTGAGCTGGTTCAAAATGAACCTTTTTCTCCCATACATGTGAAGGCTCGTGCATGAGTTTAAAAAATTCAGAAAACCTGGAAGAAAACCTGGGGAAAACACAATTAAAAAATATTGTTGAAGGGGCGCTACTGGTTGCCAATAGAACCTTGGGCGTTGATCACCTGCAAGCCTTGTTTGATCTTGATCAGCGCCCGGAAAAGGATCAAATCAGGGCCGTGCTGGAAGAGCTGGAAGAAGACTATCAAGGCCGCGCTGCGGAATTGGTCAAAGTCAGCTCCGGCTATCGCTTTCAGGTACGCCAGGATTATGCCCAGTGGATAGGTCGGTTATGGGAAGAAAAGCCGCCACGTTACTCAAGGGCTTTATTGGAAACCCTGTCATTAATAGCTTACAAACAACCCATTACCCGTGGTGAAATTGAATCTATTCGGGGGGTGGCGGTTAGTTCAACTATTATTAAAACCTTGATTGAAAGGGCTTGGGTTAAGGTGGTTGGACATAAAGATGTGCCCGGCAGGCCGGCCATGTATGCAAGCACCAAGGAATTTCTGGATTATTTTGGTTTAAAAAGTCTTGAAAATTTACCTCCCCTGGCGGATGTTCGTGATCTCGATAAAATTAATCAAGAACTGCCTTTTGAAGTGATGCAGGAATTGGATGCAACTATCAATGCTGATTCCATGCCGAAAGATGCAGACGTGAACGAAGCCAGCGGTGCCGGTAATGTGGTGCAGATTTCACTTAATAAAGAGGCACAAAATTCAGCTAGCCAAAGCAGCGAAGTTGAGCAAGCGGCCAGTGCTGAAGACGGTGATCTTGATGAGCGTTCGCCTGATGGTGATACGGCTAATGAAAAAATAGCCGATGAAGTTGGTACCGGCTTCAGTGAAGATATCGACAATACCGAGAATACCGAGACAGATACCCAGCAACAAGATTGATAGAGTGTTCATTAACATTTACAGCGGTTGCTATTATTATGAGTGAGAAGCTACAGAAAGTATTGGCCCGAAGCGGTTTGGGGTCAAGGCGAGCCATGGAGGCGCTGATTATTGAAGGGAAAGTCAGTATTAATGGCCAGCTTGCCACTATTGGTGATCGGGTTGAAGCTGAAGACATTGTGCGTGTAGAAGGTAAAAAAATTAAATTCAGTTCAGAAGAAGAATCCGGTCGCCGGGTGCTGGCCTATCATAAGCCAGAAGGTGAAGTCTGTACCCGCACCGATCCCGAAGGTCGGCCGACGGTATTTGAGCATCTGCCGAAATTACATAATGAACGTTGGGTTGCTGTTGGCCGCCTTGATTATAATACCTCTGGCCTGTTGTTGTTTACCACCGACGGGACCCTGGCCAATCAGTTGATGCATCCTTCTTCTCAGGTTGAACGGGAGTATGCGGTCAGGGTTTTGGGCCAGGTTGACGCTGATGTCATCGACCGATTGACTCAAGGGGTGTTGCTGGATGATGGTTTAGCCAAGTTTGACTCGCTGCGAGACAGCGGTGGTGAAGGGGCCAATCATTGGTACCATGTGGTACTTAAAGAAGGTCGTAATCGTGAGGTTCGCCGTCTTTGGGAGTCCCAGGGTTTAACCGTCAGCCGTTTATCCAGGGTTCGTTTTGGCAATATTGTATTGCCGCGAGACTTGAGAGTGGGGCGTTGGAAGGAATTGCCCCCTGAGGATATGGATGGTCTTGCCAGCCTGGTGGGTTGTGCGAAAAAATCCCATACCGGCCTCTACGGAAGGGGGCGTGACCGCAGTGCCAAAAACACCACCAAACCCAGAAAAGGCACGGGTTATTTACGGCGCAAAAGCCTTAATTAGTTGACACTAAAAAATGTTCAACGGACTGAATTGGTGGGCAACAGCAGGTGCCTTTAGGCGAAGACTTTTTTCAGGATGAACTGACTAGGTCGCTTTTGGCAATTGGGCATCCAGTGCTTGCGCGGTAACACCCTTGCTGTCTTCGCCCAT
This sequence comes from Pseudomonadales bacterium, assembly GCA_040235475.1. GTDB lineage: Bacteria > Pseudomonadota > Gammaproteobacteria > Pseudomonadales > UBA3067 > JBECKY01. The sequence goes on along the minus strand of JBECKY010000071.1, from coordinate 41,500 downwards.
CAAAAACAGATAGATATTTAAAATGTCTTCTGGTGCCAGCAGGGTCTCGGGATTTTCTGCCGGATAAGCTGATGCCCTCATGCCGGTGCGTGTCGCACCAGGGTTTAAGCTGTTAACCCGAATGCTTGAAGTATTTTCCAGTTCTAAGGCCAGGGTTTGCATTAAGCCTTCAATGCCAAATTTTGAAATACCGTAGGCTCCCCAATAAGCGCGGCCTTTTCTGCCGACAGTGGAAGAGGTGAACACAATGGATGCGTCTGTTGACTTTTTCATGAGTGGCAACAGGGCCTGGGTCAGAAGGAAGGGCGCGGTTAAGTTAACCTGCATCACCGTAGCCCAGGTATCAGGAGAATAATTTTCCACCAGGGTCAGGTCGCCTAATACACTGGCGTTATGCAATAAACCATCCAGCCTGCCAATTTCACGTTCAATAATGTCTGCCATCTGGGCGTAGTTTTCCGCCGTCGCTCCGGCAAGATCAAGAGGATAAATAGCCGGTTTTAAATACCCTGCTTCAACTATTTCATCATAAACCTGTTCGAGTTTTGCAATGGTGCGACCTAATAAAATAACCGTAGCGCCGTAAGCCGCGTAAGCCTTTGCCGCTGCCTTGCCAATGCCGTCGCCGGCACCGGTTACCAGTATCACTCGATTTTTAAGTAAGTTTGCAGGGGCCTGATAGTTTAAATATTCCAGTTTGTTAATGCTCATAGGGTTTTTGTTAACGAATGATTAAACAGTGGTTTTTGGAGTTTGCGTCAAAAAAACAGTCTAGTATAAACGATGACCGATACCTAAGCATATTGCCGCAAAATAATGTCAGTCAGCTCTGCTGGGTCCCTGGCAACATAATCCGCGCCCCATGATAAAGGGTCTTCGCCGGGGCTGATGTAACCGAATAATGCGGCAATGGTTGTCATCTTGGCATTTTGCCCCGCTTGTATATCCCTTAAGTGATCACCGACATAGACAGTTTTGTCTGGCCTGGTATTAATGCGACGACAGGCGGCGAGCAAAGGTTCTGGGTCGGGCTTGGTGTTTTTCACATGATCTGGACAAATCAGCACAGCGCAGCGCTGACTAAGTTCAAGCGCTGCAATCAAGGGTTCGGCATATTGGCTGGGCTTGTTGGTGACAATGCCCCAGGGGATCGATTTTGTCTCCAGTTCGCTGAGTAACAAATCCATTCCCTGAAACAGTTGACTTTGTACGGCCAGGTGTTCGCTGTATAAGTCCAGTAAACGCTGGCGGTAAGTCTGGAAATCAACATGGTCTTCCGTCATGCCAAATGCCAGGGTGATCAATGCCCTGGCACCATTGGATACGGCGTTGCGTATGGTTTGTTCCGGAAGCTGTGCTTTGCCTTCTTCTGCAAGCAAGCGATTGACTACATAAATAAAATCAGGCGCAGTATCGATCAAGGTGCCGTCGAGATCAAATAACACCGTTTCCGGTAAGGGCATGAAACATCCTCAGTAAATAGTTAATCCTGAAAAAGTCATCGCCTAAAGGTGATTGTTTTTGGCGATGACTTTTTCAGTGTCTACGGCCATTAACCACAGTTTTTTAAGCAGGGTTTTCAGTATGAATAAGGTAGTTGACATCGACATTGGTGCCGAGTTTGTACTTCTGGGTAAATGGGTTGTAGGTCATGCCTCGAATATCCTGCACCACCAAACCAGCGGCTCGTGACCAGGCCGCGAGCTCTGAAGGTTTGATCAGTTTTTTGTAGTCGTGAGTGCCTTTGGGTAGCAGCTTGAGAACATATTCCGCGCCGATGATGGCAAACAAGTAGGATTTTGGGCTGCGATTGATCGTTGAAAAAAACACATGGCCACCGGGTTTAACCATTTTTTGGCAGGCGCGAATCACTGATGAGGGGTCGGGTACGTGTTCAAGCATTTCCAGGCAGGTGACAATATCGTAGGTCTGGGGGGTTTTCTCAGCCATTTTTTCGGCAGTAGAGTGCAGGTAGTTAACTTCAACCCCACTTTGTTTTTGATGAATTCGAGCTACAGCCAAGGGGGCTTCGCCCATATCAATGCCGGTGACCAAGGCGCCTCTTTGCGCCATTGACTCCGATAAAATTCCGCCGCCACAGCCGATATCAATGACCTTTTTGCCAGACAATGAGGCAATGTTATCAATGTAATTCAGGCGCAGGGGATTAATGTCGTGCAGGGGTTTGAATTCACTGTTTGGATCCCACCATTTTGAAGCCATGGCTTCAAATTTGGCCAGTTCCGCAGTATCTATGTTTTCGTTCAGGTTGGTAGCCATGATAGATAACTCTGTTTGTTAGTTGTTTTTGTCAATTTTTTGTTGCGACGTACTGATTAATTTAGATGTAATATTTTCTTTTGCCAGTATTGCGCCCGTTGCATAGCTGCATTGACATCGATCGTGCTTAACTGACGATTATGCATTAACTGCTGGCCGGCAACCCAGACATCGCTTACGGCTTCGCGACTTGCAGAGTATATTAATTGTGATATTGGATTATAAACCGGTTGCAGTTCAGGTTTATTTAAATTTATGGCTGCTAAATCGGCAAATTTGCCTACTTCTATGCTGCCGGTAATGTCATCTATTCCCAATGCTTTGGCGCCGCCGCGAGTAGCCGCATACAGAGTTTGGTAAGCGTTCATGCTTGCGGCTGAATTGGCTGCAAGTTTGGCGATTAAGGCGCAGGTGCGCATTTCGCCAATCATGTCCAGGTCGTTATTACTGGCTGCGCCATCTGTGCCCAGGGCAACATTAATGCCGGCATCGATGAGCTTTTGAGTTGGGCACAAGCCGCTGGCCAGCTTCAGGTTTGATTCCGGGCAGTGGATGACGTGCACACCATTTTCGGCAATCAATTGTATTTCCTGCTCATTCAGCTGGGTCATGTGCACGGCCTGAAGCCTTGGTGACAGGGCGCCTAAGGTGTACAATCTGTTGATTGGTGATTGGCCCGATAAGCGCATGGCTTCCTCCACTTCGTGGCGGCTTTCGTGAATGTGCATCTGGATATTGGCGTCCAGTTCTTCAGCTAATGCCAGGATTTTGCTCAGGGTTGAATCTTCTACCGTATAAGGGGCATGAGGCCCGAACGCCATGTGCAGCCGATCCTGGCCGCGAAAATCGTCGTGAACCTGTAGTCCTTTATGAATGTATTCTTCGGCATTTTGCGCCCAGGGGGATGGGAACTCCAGTATCGGCGTTGCCAATTGGCAACGAATTTTGCTTTCAATGACCACTTTGGCGGTAACGTCTGGATAGAAATACATATCACTAAAACAAGTGGTGCCGCAGCGGATCATTTCCGCGATGGCTAGAGTCGAGCCATCCTTGATAAATTCTTCGCCGACCCATTTAGCTTCCGCAGGCCAGATATGCTCAGTTAACCACTGCTGCAAAGGGAGGTCATCGCTCATGCCGCGAAACAAGGACATGGCACTGTGGCCGTGGGCATTAATAAGTCCGGGGATGAGTAGATGGTCCGGCAGATCTATCCATGTATCAGTCATGGCGCGTTTGAAATGGCGAAGGGGCTGGACGGCGGTGACTTTGCCATCGCTGATACCGACACCATAATGCTCCAAAACAGTTTGCGCAGTATCTTCCAGGGCTTGAATTTGCTCTTGCCTGGTACTGGCTGTTTGAGCCAGCGCGAATGGCGCGGGTGCAGCTTGGTCAGACATGGGGGCAAGCCAGCGTGGCGCTAAAACAGAATCAAATTGTTTTTCTTGAGGCATATCGAAACCTTGGTCAAATAGTGTCCTTTTCGGTGTTCGCTCGGGCATTTGCAGATGAAGGTTTTGCTGAAACAGTGGCTTGGGCGAGTGGTCAGTATACCTCAGCAAATTGTTTTAAGGTAATCATAGCAGGCTGCCGTAGACGGTGGCTTGCCTGGCTTTATAAGACCGATCGGGGCATCAGTATGATTAGGGTAGCCTCATGATTTATGGTATTATTCCGGGGTTTAGTCTTGGCCGAAAAGTTGATGAGAAAATCCGTTTTTAACAGGCTGCAACAAAACAAATTTTGTTAATTTAAAAACCCAAAGCGTACAGACGTAACTATAAACGCAACATAAGAGTGTATGTATGGCAGAGTTAGCCAAAGAAATAGTACCGGTCAATATTGAGGATGAATTAAAGCAATCTTACCTGGATTATTCCATGAGCGTCATTGTCGGGCGCGCCTTGCCCGATGTGCGTGACGGACTTAAGCCTGTGCACCGCCGCGTTCTGTTTGCCATGCACGAGCTGAAAAATGACTGGAACAAGCCCCATAAAAAATCCGCACGTGTCGTTGGCGATGTGATTGGTAAATATCACCCTCATGGTGATACCGCAGTGTATGACACGATTGTGCGCATGGCCCAGCCTTTTTCCTTGCGCTATATGTTGGTGGATGGGCAGGGTAACTTTGGCTCTGTCGATGGCGATAGCGCGGCTGCGATGCGGTACACCGAAGTTCGTATGTCTCGTATTGCCCACGAGCTACTGGCTGACCTGGAAAAGGAAACGGTTAACTTTGTTCCTAACTACGACGGTTCTGAGCAGATTCCTGAAGTTATGCCAACCCGAGTACCCAACCTTTTGGTGAATGGCTCATCGGGTATTGCCGTTGGTATGGCAACCAATATACCGCCGCATAATCTCGGTGAAGTCATCAGCGCCGTATTGGCGTTGATTAAAGATGAGCATCTCAGCGTTGATGAGTTGATGAACTATATTCCTGGCCCGGATTTCCCCACCGCTGGGTTTATCAATGGCCGTGCCGGTATTGTTCAGGCGTACCGTACCGGGCGCGGGCGTATCTACATGCGTGCCCGAGCCGACATTGAAACCTATGAAAAAAATGGCAGACAGGCGATTATTGTCAGTGAGATTCCCTATCAGGTAAACAAGGCGCGTCTTATCGAGAAAATTGCTGAACTGGTACGGGATAAAAAACTAGAAGGCATTTCAGAGTTGCGCGATGAATCCGACAAGGATGGTATGCGTATTGTTGTTGAGTTGAAGCGGGGCGAAGTAGCCGAGGTTGTGTTGAACAACCTGTATGCCCAGACCCAGATGGAGTGCGTGTTTGGCATCAATATGGTGGCCTTGACTGGTGGTCGGCCACAGGTGTTAAACCTTAAGCAGATTCTTGAAGCATTTGTTCGACACCGTAAAGAAGTCGTGACCCGAAGAACAGTGTTTGAATTACGCAAAGCCAGAGAGCGTGCCCATATTCTCGAAGGTTTGACCGTATCCTTGGCGAATATTGATCCAGTGATTGCTTTGATTAAAGCCTCGGCAACGTCTGCTGAGGCAAAGCAGGCTTTGTTGGCCCAGGCCTGGGAGCCAGGCAGAGTGCTGCAAATGCTGGAGAGTGCGGGAAGTGAACAAGCCTCTCGGCCCGATGGTCTGGAGCAGCAATATGGTTTACACGCGGGCAAATACTACCTTTCGCCAGTGCAGGCGCAGGCTATTCTTGATTTGCGCTTACATCGCTTGACCGGTCTAGAACAAGATAAACTTGTTAAAGAATATGAAGAGATACTGGGCAGTATCAAAGAGCTGATGGCAATCCTGGCTGATGCTGTATTGCTTATTGAGGTGATTGTAAAAGAGTTGGAAGAAATCAAAGATCAATACAACGATCCGCGGCGTACCGAGATTCTCGCTTCCAAACTTGATTTGAGCAATGAAGACCTGATCACTGAAGAAAATGTTGTGGTTACCCTGTCTCATGGCGGTTATGCCAAGATTCAATCAGTTGACATTTATCAGGCTCAGCGCCGGGGCGGACGTGGCAAGGCTGCGACAGTCGTTAAAGATGAAGATTATGTCGAACATCTTTTAGTCGCCAGTACCCATGACACTATTCTGTGTTTTTCTGATAAGGGTAAGGTCTATTGGCTGAAAGTGTATCAATTACCTCAGGCGGGGCGAGCTTCCAAGGGTAAACCCATTATTAATATTCTGCCTTTGGATCAAGAAGAACGCATCACCTCTATTTTGCCGTTAAGAGAGTATCAGCAAGGCCAGTTTATTTTTATGGCCACCAGTAACGGCACCGTTAAGAAAGTATCTGCGCAATATTTTTCCCGGCCCAGGGCCAGCGGCTTGATAGCGATTGAATTGGACGGCGATAACACCCTTGTGGGCGCAGCCATTACCGATGGCAGTCAGGACTTGATGCTGCTGGGAAGCAACGGTAAGGCCATTCGTTTTAATGAAAATGATGTTCGCCCCATGGGCAGAACCGCAAGAGGGGTCCGCGGAATACGTTTGAGCAAAGGCGCAAAGGTTATTTCTCTCATTGTTGTTGAGGCAGAAAGTCAGCTATTAACTGCCAGCGCCAATGGCTACGGGAAAAGAACCCGGATGCAGGATTTTTCTGTTCAAGGTCGAGGTGGCCAGGGTGTTATTGCCATGCAGATTAATGATCGCAATGGCCAGATGGTTGGCGCGGTACAGGTTAATCACGGTGAAGACATTATGCTGATCAGTGACAAGGGTACCCTGGTTCGAACCCGGGTTGACGAAGTCTCTGTGCAAGGTAGAAATACCCAGGGTGTGACCCTGATTCGATTGACTGATAACGAGCATCTGGTCGGCCTGGAGCGCATTGAAGAGTTAGAAAATGGCGCCGCCAATATCGAAAACAGTGATGCTGGTCTTGACGTTACTGACAATAAGGATATAGATAATAACAGCGCGGAAGTGAAAGATGACACAAGCAGCGATGATTAAAAGTCGCAGCACATGCTTGTTAGATGATTTTTTAAATTGAAATTGAAGTGAAATAAACTAATGACTAGAGCTTATAATTTTTGTGCAGGACCGGCAGCAATACCCGAAGATGTTTTAGAACAGGCTCAAAGCGAGCTGTTGGACTGGCAAGGTCGGGGCTTATCTTCGATTATGGAAATGAGCCACCGCAGCCCGGAATTTATCGGTGTTGCTGAGGAAGCTGAAGCCGACTTCAGGGAATTATTATCCATTCCAACTAACTATAAGGTATTGTTTGTGCAAGGCGGTGCCAGCAGTCAGTTTTCTGCTGTGCCGCTGAATTTGTTAAATGGCAACAAACAAGCTGATTATATTAATACCGGCATGTGGTCCAAAAAGGCGATTGACGAAGCCAGACGCTATTGCGAAGTCAATGTAGTGGCCAGCAGTGAAGATAAAAATTTCAGTTATGTGCCCGCCCAAAGCCAATGGCAGTTAAATCCGCAGGCGGCCTATGTGCATTACACCCCGAATGAAACCATTGGGGGGGTGGAATTTAACTTTATTCCCGATGTGGGTGATAAACCTTTGGTGGCGGACATGTCATCGACCATTCTTTCCCGGCCTCTGGATGTCAGTCGTTTTGGTGTTATCTATGCGGGCGCGCAAAAAAATATCGGTCCTGCAGGTTTAACCGTGGTGATTGTTCGTGAAGATCTCCTGGGCCATGCTGATGCTGTTACGCCGACTATGCTTGATTATAAAATCGCAGCTGATAATGATTCGATGTACAACACGCCACCAACATTCGCACTTTATTTGTCCGGTTTGGTTTTCAAGTGGTTAAAACAAAAAGGCGGGTTAAGTGCGATGGCCGAGATTAATCGCAACAAAGCTGAAAAATTATATCAAGCCATTGATGGCAGTGGTTTTTACAGTAACCCTGTTGCCGTAAATGACCGCTCCTGGATGAATATACCCTTTACCCTGGCTGATGCCAGTCTTGATGTTACCTTTCTTAAGCAGGCAGATGAGAATGGCTTATTAAATTTGAAGGGGCACCGTTCTGTAGGGGGTATGCGCGCCAGCATTTATAACGCTGTCTCAGAACAGGCGGTGGATGCTTTAATTGATTTTATGCAGAACTTCGAAAACCAACATGGATGATCAGGTTTAAAAGCCATGTCGAAAAAAAAACAGACATTAACCTCTGGGCAATGCGCTGACATTGTTGATGTTGCCGGCCTTGAGAATGACAATCTCGCTGGCCTTCGCGGCCGTATTGATCAACTGGACGAGCAGATTCAAGATTTGTTGAATGCAAGAGCACGTTGCGCGCAACAAGTGGCCGAGGTGAAAAAGCGTGATGCCGTTGATGGTAAAGCGGTTTATTATCGGCCAGAGAGAGAAGCTGAGTTGCTGCGCAAGGTCATGGAACGTAATCAAGGCCCCCTGTCTAATGAAGCGGTAGCACGTTTATTTCGGGAAATTATGTCGGAATCTCTGGCCCTGGAACGAGTGATGCAAATTGGTTATTTGGGGCCCGCCGGTACGTTTACACAAGCTGCTGCCTTGAAACATTTTGGTCATGCTGTGGAAAGCTTGCCTTTTAATACCATTGACGAAGTTTTTCGTGAATTAGCCTCTGGCGCTATCGACTACGGTGTCGTGCCGGTAGAGAATTCCACCGAAGGCGTTGTTAATCATACGCTTGATAGTTTTCTCGAGTCGCCAGCAAAAATTTGTGGTGAGGTAGAATTACGCATTCATCAACATTTTTTAAGCGCCCCAGGTCAAAATCCAGAAAAAATAAAACGTATTTATACCCATCAGCAGTCATTGGCCCAGTGTCGAAAATGGCTTGATACTCATTGGAGTGGCGTCGAAAAAATTGCGGTGAACAGTAATGCTGAGGCGGCCCGAAGGGCGCAGGAAGAAAAAGATTCAGCGGCAATCGCCGGTGATATGGCGGCCGAACGGTATCAGCTGCAAGTGCTAAGTAAAAATATTGAAGACAATCCGCATAACACCACACGTTTTCTGATTATTGGCAATGACGATGTGCCCGCCAGTGGTAAAGATAAAACCTCTATTATTGTGTCTACTAAAAACCAACCGGGAGCCTTGTATAAAATACTGGCTCCGTTTCATGATTTGAGTATCAGCCTGACTCGCATTGAAACCCGTCCGGCCAAAGTGGGTAACTGGTCTTACGTTTTTTTTATAGATTTTGCAGGCCATATTAATGACCCGTCTGTGCAAAAACTTTGGCAATTACTGACCGAAGAAGTCACTGAAATTCGAGCTTTGGGATCCTACCCTGAAGCTGTGCTGTGAACGTTTTTATATCATAGAGGCATGACAAAGATGATTAAGAAAAGCAGGAGTGCTCGTGAGTTGTGATTTTATTGACCTGGCAAATCCCGGTGTAAAAGCCTTGCGCCCCTACGAACCGGGTAAACCCATTGAGGAGCTGGAGCGAGAGCTGGGTATTTCCAACATTATTAAACTTGCCAGTAATGAAAACCCCTTGGGTCCCAGTCAGTCGGTATTGACAGCCATTCATCAGGCGAGCAGCCAGCTATGCCGGTACCCTGATGGAAATGGCTTTATCTTAAAAAATGCATTGGCAGATTTTCATCACCTCGATACTGATACGCTGACTTTAGGTAATGGCTCTAATGATATTCTTGAATTATTAGCCCGGGCTTATGCCGGTCCAGGCACGGATATTATGTTTTCAGAATATGCTTTTGCCGTTTACTCCATTGTGACCCAGGCCTGTGGTGCTAACGCGGTCGTTGTCCCGGCGAAAGAGTGGGGGCATGACTTGCCTGCAATGGCCAGGTCCATAACGGAAAACACCCGACTGATATTTTTAGCCAATCCCAATAATCCCAGTGGTACTTTTTTTGAAAAGGCTGCTTTTGAAAGCTTTATGGCGGCAATACCTGAGCATATTATTGTGGTGCTTGATGAAGCATACTTTGAATATGCGCATTACCTGGAAGGTGAAGCCTACCCCCATGGCCTAAGTTACCTGCCAAGTTATTCGAACCTGGTGGTAACGCGAACATTTTCCAAAGCTTATGGTTTAGCCGCATTGCGTATCGGTTATAGCGTGTCTAACCCACAAATAGCGGATGCGCTGAATCGGGTACGGCAACCGTTTAATGTCAATACCCTGGCCATGGCCGCTGCTGTTGCGGCATTGCGCGATCAGGATTACCTGGATAAAAGTGTCCAGCTCAATGCTCAAGGTTTACAACAATTGCAGACTGGTTTTGACCAGTTAGGCTTGGATTATATTCCGTCGGCAGGCAATTTTATCTGTGTGGCTTTTAAACAGGAGTGCCAAGCTGTTTATAATAATCTGCTTCAGCAAGGTATTATTGTGCGGCCTGTGGCCAGCTACGCTATGCCCAAGCATTTACGGATTACTGTCGGTTTGGCTGAGGAGAATGAACGTTTCCTGTCGGCACTTAAAAAAATACTTTAGTTATTATTAATCGCCGGAAATTCAACATAAACCCGAGTTCTAATATGGCCGATAACAAAACGGAAGGTAAACAAACAGAAGGGATGCCGCAGGAGATCTCCAGTAACGCGCGTTTATTTGCACGCGTTGCCATTATAGGTTTGGGCCTAATCGGCAGCTCGCTGGCTCGGGCGCTTAAGCAGCAAGGACTTTGTGAAACTGTAGTAGGTTGCGCACGTTCAAAAGAAACTTTAGAGAAAGGCCTGCAGTTAGGCCTTATTGACGAAGGCTTTATTGACCCCGGCGCTGCTGTTGAGCATGCGGAACTGGTGATTTTAAGTATGCCGATTGGCGCCACCGAAACAGTTATAACAGCCATTAAGCCAAAAATCAGTGAAACCACTATTATTACCGATGTTGGCAGTGTTAAAGGCAGTGTTATAGAGGCTGTGATCAAGGTTTTTGGTAAGGTGCCGCCAAATTTTGTGCCGGGGCACCCTATTGCAGGGTCTGAAAAAAGTGGTGTTGATGCAGGCTTTGCTGAACTATTCAAAGACCACAAAGTGATACTGACGCCGTTAGATGGCACAAATGACGCGGCTGTCAACAAAGTAAAACAGTTATGGCTTGCCGTAGGTTCAGAGGTATTGCTGATGGAAGCCCATCATCATGACCGAGTCCTGGCGGCCACCAGCCATTTACCTCACCTGTTGGCCTTTGCTTTGGTGGATACTTTAGCCAAGGAGGGAGAGAACCTTGAGATTTTTCGCTATGCGGCTGGCGGGTTTCGTGACTTTAGCCGGATTGCCTCCAGTGATCCCTTTATGTGGCACGATATATTCAATGCCAATAATGAAGCCATTGTAGCGATTCTGGATAAGTATATTCACGATCTAGGCGAGCTCAGGGCCGCCATTAATAACAACAAGCGGTCTTTCATGCTGGGGGTTTTTACCCGGGCTAAAGAGGCCAGGGATCATTTTACCGATTTATTGAGCAAGCAGGCTGTGACCAGACAGTCTGATAATCTATCTAAGAGAAGCGATACCGTGAAGTTTATATCGAAAGCAGCTGGGCCTCTCCAGGGGGAGGTGCGGGTGCCCGGGGATAAATCCATATCCCATCGCAGCATTATGCTAGGTGCTTTGGCAGAAGGCGTGACTGATATTGAAGGTTTTCTTGAAGGGGAGGATGCACTGGCGACCTTACAGGCTTTTCGGAACATGGGGGTTCGCATAGACGGCCCGGAAAATGGCAGGGTCAAGGTGCACGGTGTTGGAATGCACGGTTTAAAAGCCCCTGCTGGGCCTTTATACCTGGGTAATTCGGGAACCTCGATGCGGCTTTTGGCAGGCTTGCTGGCGGCTCAGGGCTTTGATGTTGAACTCGCGGGTGACGAATCACTATCCAGGCGTCCGATGGAAAGAGTGGCGATTCCGTTAAGGCGAATGGGGGCTCGCATACAAGGCATTGCTAACGGCCTTCCCCCTTTAAAAATAAGCGGTGGCCAAAAGCTAAAGGGGATTGAATACGATATGCCCGTGGCCAGTGCCCAGGTGAAATCCTGTTTGTTGCTGGCAGGCTTATATGCAGAAGGCGAGACCGTTATTACCGAACTGGCGCCAAGCCGTGATCATACTGAGCGCATGTTAAGGTGGTTTGGCTATCGGGTTGAGTCTGAAGGCCATACCATTCGTTTGCAAGGTGGCGGCAAATTGTTGGCTAACCCTGAGCCTATTGATGTGCCTGCAGATATTTCTTCAGCAGCTTTTTTTATGGTTGCGGCCACTGTTACACCGGGTTCGGTGCTTACTTTAAAGCATGTCGGCATCAATCCCACCAGGGTTGGCATTATTAATATTCTTCGCTTGATGGGGGGGGATATTACCTTGACTAACGAATCGGTCGTAGGCGGTGAGCCAGTGGCGGATATTTTGGTGCGTTCATCGATTTTGCATGGCATTGATATTCCTCAAGATCAGGTTCCGCTTGCCATTGACGAATTTCCAGTTATTTTTATTGCTGCGGCTTGCGCCAGTGGTCGAACCGTATTATCTGGAGCAGAAGAGCTCCGGGTAAAAGAAAGTGACCGTATCCAGGTGATGGCAGATGGTTTGTCGGCTTTGGGGGTGAATGTTCAAGTAAACGCTGATGGCATGCTTATTGAAGGGATAAAGAATGCAGATGCCCCGGTTTTTAGTGGTGGACAGGTGGATAGTCATGGCGATCATCGTATTGCCATGGCTTTTGCTGTTGCGGGTTTGAGAGCCAGTGAGCCTGTCCTCATTGACGATTGTGCAAATGTTGCCACTTCTTTTCCAGGTTTTGTTGACCTTGCTCAAGCCCTGAACATGAGAGTTGAGCTTGTACCTTAAGGTCTGCAAGGGCCTTGCTGTTAATTGTAATATATTGAATTTGATAAGATTTTAACCGGGAGTGCGCATGGCAGAGCAAAAAACAGGTAATGGAGTCAATAGTGCAGTGCCTGTTATTGCCATTGATGGGCCCAGCGGAGCTGGAAAAGGAACTATTGCGCAATTACTAGCAAATAAATTGGGTTTTCATTTATTAGACAGCGGTGCCTTGTACCGGCTTTTGGCCTTGTCGGCTAAAAGCCATGGGGTGGATACTGCCAATGAAGAAGCCTTGAAAGTATTGGCTGAGCATATGGATGTCCAGTTTGAGGCGTACGACAAAGGTTACCGTATAATCCTTGAGGGTGAAGAAGTTACAAATGCGATTCGCAACGAAGAAATTGGGCGTTTGGCCTCTCAGGTAGCGGTTTTTCCTGGGGTTCGGGATGCACTATTATCCCGGCAACGTGTTTTCAGAGAGAAGCCGGGTTTGATTGCTGATGGCCGGGATATGGGGACGGTGGTTTTCCCGGATGCCACCTTAAAAATATTTCTGACCGCCAGCCCGCAAGAACGTGCGAAAAGGCGATTTAAGCAGTTGAAACAGAAGGGTTATAGTGGTAGCCTTGGCCGCCTCGCCGAGGATATACGTGCCCGAGACGAGCAGGACGCCAATCGAGCTGTTGCGCCATTGGTGCCAGCTGAAGATGCTGTTGTGATAGATAGCACGGAGCTGACTGTCGAAGGCGTATTTTTACGAATAATGGATGAGATTGAAAGCTCAAAATGTCTTGATTAATAAAGACTTTTTGTTTTCTGACAAAATCAGAGCCGGTTTTGTCAACCAGGGTCTGTTCAAAAGAACATGTGCCAGCTGTTTCAGTGATGATGTTATGCCCAGCCATACTATTTTGTCGTTATTCGATGAATTCGTAACAGTATGGCTGTAGTCGTGCCTGAAGCGAAATTCTTTTAACAGTAATATCAATAGTCCCATGTCTAGTTGGTAAGGCATGGTAGTGTGAAAGCAGTCAGTGAGCAGTCATATCGTTGGTTTTGGATTGAGCCAACAAGGCGCTCGGGGCTGTTGAGCCAAATATTTTATAGGTATAAAAATGAGCGAAAGCTTTGCTGAACTTTTTGAAGAGAGCCTCAAAGATCTAGAGGTTAATCGTGGTGCAGTAGTAAGTGGACTGGTCGTTTCAATAGATGACGATTGGGTTACTGTACATGCAGGTTTGAAATCTGAGGGGGTTATCCCTAAAGAAGAATTTCTCAATGACAAACGTGAAATAGAAGTGGCCATTGGCGACGAAGTTGATGTTGTCGTTGAAGCTATTGATGACGGCTTTGGCGCGACGCGATTATCCCGTGAAAAAGCCAAGCGCCATGAAGCTTGGAAAAGGCTCGAAAAAGCCTTTGAAAACCAGGATATTGTTAAGGGTGTTATTAATGGCAAAGTTAAAGGTGGTTTTACGGTTGATGTCGAAACCATTCGAGCCTTCTTGCCGGGTTCTCTGGTTGATGTCCGCCCCGTTCGCGATACGCTGCACCTGGAAGGTAAAGAGCTTGAGCTTAAAGTTATAAAACTCGATGAAAAGCGTAACAACGTAGTTGTGTCCCGTCGCGCAATTCTTGAAGCCGAAAACAGTGCTGGGCGTGACGCCTTACTGGAAAGCCTTGCCGAAGGCATGGAAGTTAAAGGTATCGTGAAAAACCTCACTGACTACGGCGCGTTTATTGATCTTGGCGGTGTTGATGGCTTGTTACATATTACCGACATGGCCTGGAAGCGCATTAAGCATCCAAGTGAAATCGTTGAAGTTGGCGAAGAAGTCAATGTTAAGGTGCTAAAGTTTGATCGTGAGCGTAACCGGGTTTCCCTGGGGATGAAGCAATTGGGTGAAGATCCATGGTTGGCCTTAACCAAGCGCTATCCTGAAGGCAGCAAAATAAAAGCCAAAATCACTAATTTGACTGATTATGGTTGTTTTGCCGAGCTGGAGGATGGCGTAGAGGGCTTGGTTCACGTTTCTGAAATGGATTGGACCAATAAAAACGTCCATCCTTCAAAAATAGTCGATATTGGCCAGGAAGTTGATGTCATGATCCTGGATATTGATGAAGAACGCCGTCGCATTTCTTTGGGTATTAAGCAATGCATGCCTAATCCATGGGAGGAATTTGAAACCAAGTTCAATAAAGGCGATAAAATTTCTGGTAAAATCAAGTCGATGACGGACTTTGGCATCTTTATCGGTTTAGAAGGCGGTATCGATGGATTAGTCCATTTGTCTGATATCTCCTGGGATATGCCAGGTGAAGAAGCGGTTAGTAAATACAATAAAGGTGATGAGATAGAGACCGTTATCCTGTCTGTTGACCCTGAGCGTGAACGTATTTCATTGGGCATTAAGCAGCTGATAAACGATCCTTTCATGAATTACCTTTCTGAACATGAGAAGGGCAGTATTGTTAAGGGTATTGTCAGTGAAGTTGATGCTAAGGCTGCAATAATCACTTTGGCGGAAGGTGTCGAAGGCACTTTGAAAGCGTCTGAAATAAGCCAGGATCGTGTTGAAGATGCAAGTAAGCACCTTAACAAAGGCGATGAGGTAGAAGCGAAGATAAGCGGTGTTGATCGTAAAAACCGTGTAATCAGCTTATCCATCAAAGCCAAAGATGTCAGTGATGAAAAAGAAGCGGTCAAAGAGTTACGCAATCAAGGTCAGGCAGATGCTTCACCAGCCACCATTGGTGACCTGATTAAAGCTCAAATGACAAACGATTAAGTAGCCGGTCAATCTTTCTTGTTGCTGTTTGTTAGGGAATGCTAATTAATGATATTTAGCCTTTAAGGATCTTACTGGAGGAGGCACGATTACTTGGATATTCGTGCCTCCAGCTACTAACTGTAAAGTTCTTGGTTTGGAGTATGGAAATGGCAGTGACAAAGTCAGAATTAATTGACCTAATTACCGATAAACAAACTCAACTTTCTGTTAAAGATGTTGAGTTTGCGGTGAAAACCATTACTGAAGAAATGTCTAAAACATTATCTACCGGTGGCCGAATAGAAATCAGAGGGTTTGGAAGCTTCTCTTTGCACTACCGTGAATCCCGTACCGGGCGAAACCCCAAAACCGGTGACGCCGTGAGTTTAAGTGGTAAATACGCTCCACATTTTAAACCCGGAAAAGAGCTGCGAGAGCGAGTGAATAAGAGTCGTGAGTTTTATCCCAAACTAGCCGCTTCTGATAACGCTGATGAAATTGATGGCACACCGCGATTATCAGATTAAAATTTTGTAGTCATTTTTGTAGTCATTGATAACGCTGTCAGGATCCCTGCAATTGTATATCAATGACTCCAGCCCCAGTGTTCACCTTTTTTCGCAATAGCCCGCTAGAGTCAGTCTGCATCGCTAAGCCCCATACTGCCGCCACTACAGGCGCATCAAAATGTTTACCTTTAACTCCTGAAGACTAAATTCCTATTTTAATTTGGGTTTTTTCAAGGAGCTAAGGTAATATGGCCTATCTTAACAATTTGTTAATGTCTTTGCCTGGAAATTAATGATGCAAATATTGTCTAAAATAGTTGTTCTGATTTGTTTATTTTTTGTCCTTGTGCTGGGTTTTCTGCTGGTTACCAATAATCCTCAAGTGGTGACTATTAGTTTGTTGGGCTTTCAAGCCTCACTTAATCTGGGCGTGCTGATGACCTTGATTTTTTCTGCAGGTGTACTGCTTGGCCTGATTGCGCTGCTTATTGTTATTGCTGCCACGAAGATGAAACTAGCCATGAAAGAAAAAGAACTGGTCAGGCTTAGGGGATCTTAAAATAGTGAAAAGACGCTAGAAAAGCTGTTAGTTATCACTGTTATTGAACCACAGTCATAGCAGGCTTATAGGCCGCCCAATTAGCTGGTGCTCATTTACAACCGGTCCATAATAGGGGCTAGCTAATGGTATTTATCACTTAATTGAAAATCTTATAATTCTATCAAGTAGAGAAACAGCTTAATGAAAGATTTCTCACTTTTTATCCTGATATTGGTAGCGATATTCATCGGCTGGTTATTGGGGCGGCGCAGGCCATTGAGCAGTTTAAAAGCCGGTGCGAAACAGCCTGGCTTGGCTGAAAATTATTTTCATGGCCTTAATTTCCTATTGAACGAACAGCCTGATAAAGCCATTGATTTTTTTATTAACGGCCTTGAAGTAAATCAGGACACCATAGAAACCCATCTGGCCTTGGGTAAAATGTTCTGTCGCCGTGGTGAAGTTGATCGAGCCATTAAAGTACATCAGAATCTATTAGCAAAGCCCTGTCTTGATAATCAACAACAGTTTAATGTCCATCTTGAGTTAGCTAAAGATTACCTGGCAGCGGGTTTGCTGGATCGAGCCGAAAAAATTTTCCATGACTTGCTGACTAAAAGTGATGATACTAACCAGGATTGCCTCAGAAGCCTGCTGCAAATTTATGAGCATGAGAAAGAATGGCGAAGTGCGATTAAAATAGCAAAAAAACTTGCTAAAACAGACTGCGCGCAGGCTGGGCAATTCATTGCCCATTATTACTGCGAATTGGCACAGCAGGCGTTGCAGCAAAATGCTAAGCTTGATGCTAGGCAAAATATTGAAAAAGCAATTGCTTATGATGCTCAATCAGTGCGGGCCAGTCTGCTTGAGGGCCAACTGGAATACCAGGAGCAAAATTACGCTAAAGCTGCCCAGGCATTAAAACGGATCAGGCTGCAGGATCCCGATTACATATCAGAAAGTGTCGGGCTTTTAAAGCAGTGTTACAGCAAGGCAGGTAAAGAAACAGAGCTTGCCAGTTATTTTGCATTCTGTGTCGAGCACTATCCAGCCATTACAGTTGTGCTCGCATTGGCAGAGCTTGTCCGTTCTCAGCAGGGAGATATCGCGGCTGCCGGTATTATTGCTGACTACTTAAAGAAAGCGCCTTCCATAAGGGGGCTGAATCGCTTGATTGACTTTCATATTGATCATAGTAAGGGCAAGGCCAAAGAGAACCTGTCAATATTAAGGGACTTGACAGAAAATCTGATTGCCCATAAACCCGTATATAATTGTAAGAGTTGTGGTTACTCGAGCAAGGAGCTCTACTGGCTGTGCCCGAGCTGCAGGCAATGGGGAGCGGTAAAACCCATTCATGGGCTTGAGGGAGAATAGGTTTGTTGTTGATTGAATCAGTGCAAAAAAATCTAAGCACTGTAACGTTAAATATTTAAACCAGGGAATCTTTGCATAAGTTATGAACGCTTACCTTGAGTACATTTAACTGCTGCATCGCCTAAAGCGCCTTATATTTGAAAAGCTTAGCGCTCAATCTTTTATGCTCAGACTTACAGATGTTCCCAGCTATTTTGGAAAATGAAATTGAAAGCAAACACCTCTCGTATTATTGTTGCCCTCGATTATGCCGATCAAACAGCTGCACTTGATATGGCAGATCAACTGGATCCAGGTTGTTGTCGACTTAAAGTGGGTAAAGAGCTGTTCACCCGGGAAGGCCCGCGGATTGTTGAGCAACTGATAAAAAGGGACTTTGAAGTTTTTCTTGATCTCAAATACCATGATATTCCAAACACCGTGGCTAAAGCCTGTGTTGCCGCGGCCGATCTCGGTGTCTGGATGCTTAATGTGCATGCCTCAGGCGGAAAAAAAATGATGTCCGCTGCTGCTAACGCCTTGTCTGTTTTTGGCAACAATAAACCGCTGTTAATTGCAGTAACAGTTTTAACCAGTATGGATGAGCAGGACCTGACAGAGCTGGGTATAAAAACCAGCGTACATGATCAGGTGTTGAAGTTAGCGGCATTAGCCAATGAGTCAGGCCTTGATGGCCTGGTTTGTTCTGCACAAGAAGCGCTTGCATTGCATCAGCGCTTCCCCCATTTTTCTTTGGTAACTCCTGGCATAAGGCCTAAAGGTGCTGCTTTAAATGATCAGCAGCGAATTATGACGCCTGCTCAGGCGATAGCCGCGGGCAGTAACTACCTGGTTATTGGGCGCCCCATTACTGCTGCCAAAGAACCGATGCAAGTGTTGGCTGAAATTCAAAGAGAAATAGAAAAAATATAAACCAGGCATCCTTGCCAAGACTGCTGCTTATAGACTTGTCCTCGTACTACTGCCGTTATCACGTTTTCTATTCTATTTATTGAGTAGTTTTTTTTAACCGCATAGCGAAAATCTTATGGAGTTGTGTTGAAATACACATCACGTTTTAGATTAATGTATCACTTTGTCTGGATGCCAAAATATCGACACAAAGTGTTTTCCGATGCTTATCGGGAATCGCCCCTGCCTGCCGCAGACTGGAATATTTCTGGGGTGGAAAGTTGTGGACACAAAGCTATTTTGTAGAAACGATAGACAATGCCAATTGTTAGCCGGGGTACGAGTCGGCGGGTTGCCGTACCAGCCAACGCCTTTTCGTTGGGGTTTTGGTTGGCCTTATATGCGCGGCTATAAAGCTCTGACAGAGGACAGCGAGAAGTAAAAAAGTGCATGCTTGAGTTTTCTCAGGGTGTGAATGAGAGCGCTGAAACGCAGTCCTAAAATTTACCCAGGGCTTTAATAAACAAGCCCTGGCTGTCGAAATCGAGATCAGTCAAGTCGTCTGAAAAGTCGGTGAAGTTATAACCCACGCCGAATTTTAAATGTTCGCCGACATGGCGGTAGAGTGCTAACAAAAAGCCGCTACGCTGATCAGCAGCGTCGGGCAGATCCAGTAAACGAGCTTCTATTAATGCATCCCAACGGTGAATGAAGTGCCAATCGGCTCTTAATACATAAAGGGATGCATCACTGCTGAAAAATTCTGGGTCGGTGCGGCTTTGGCTCAGTTCACCAAGGCGATAGGCATATTTTCCCCCTAGGCTCCAGCGGGTTGTAAGATCATAGATTGTATCGATTGAAAGAATATGGCTTTTCTGAATATACTCTGCGGCGGTGTTTTCGATAGTGACTTGATCAGTAGTGGGCACATTAAAGAAATAGGTGTATTTAACCAGCGTGTTGAGAGTATCGTGCTTTATCGGCCGATAAGCATAGCCTAGAACCGCTTCGGTAAACTCGCCGTCGTAAAATTCACCCTGAGAGCTGTCGCTGGTAGCATGATTCAGTTTACCGATCAGTCGCCAATTTGGATTTAACTGGTATTTAAGGCTGTTTTTCAACAACCAGGTGGTTCTTTCGGAGCGGGTGGTGTCGGCTTGCTGGGTTTCATCGACACGGTATTCAAAGGCGCCGGCGTAGGTTAGGGCATCAAACTTATAGCCTACGCTTGCGCCAAGGGCGGTGCGGCTGATTTCTGCGGCGGTGTTATTGTCTTCCAGGGTACCGACATCTATGTTGCCACCGAAATTAAGACGATCCGTTGCCGCCAGGTCAAAACCAAAGCTGTGGGTCAGGCCAGTGGGGACGTCGCCATGGGTGTACTTTTCCTCAAAATAAATATCGGCGCTGTCGGAGTAGCGGGTTTTGAAGCCGCTGGCCAGGTTGCCGGTTTGGGCTTTAACACCGTTGTCAGTACGCTCATTTTCCAGGGCATAGTGAGTATATAGGTTGGTGTTGTCAGTCATTTTATAGTCGCTAGCAAGTTTTGCCCGTGAGCCAATATCACCGGACGAGAGTTCACCATCCAGTTTAAGCCTGTCGTTGAACCGGTGGCCACCACCGACACCGATTCGAGCATTGTCCTCACGATTGCCCGTGGTTTTTATGGTTTCCTGTACATAGCCGTAGGCATTCCATTTCTGCTTCGTGTCGTAAGACAATTTTAGCGCCAGGTCGGAACGGTCGCCTTGTTTTTGTGTAAGGGCTACGGAGGGTGAGTTGTCGGTGCGATTGTCTTTGCGCAGCCCTGTGCCGATTGCCCAGCGTGTACCCATTTGATAATCCACATCGAGTTCGACGGCTTCAGTATCGAGCCCTTGATCCTGGGTTTTGGCATCGTTTTTAACTTTTACTGTGAAGGCTTTGCCCACCGGTAGCGTCAGGGTCGCACCGGTTTGGGTGGTATCGGTTTGGGCAATTAAGCCCGGTGTAGCGTAACCGCCATCCAGTTGCTGATTGTAAAAGGTGAGCTTGCCTTTCATGTCATCGACAACATCTTCAAAACGCAGGCTGAAATCGATACGTTGTCCTTTGGCTTTAATGTCGATATCCGGTGCTAGTGCAGCTTCGGTAAAACTAAAACCGCCGTCATTTGAAAGTTGTGTAGCGGAGCCGGGGCCTTGACTGCTGGATTGTTCCAGCTTCAGCCAGGTGCCGGCATTTTTTCTGATCGTCAGATCCACGGCGCTTAGGTTTGATTCAGTGCCAGTGGATTCTTGTTGGTCGGCAGTGACCCCCAGTTTTACCAGATCACCAAACCAATAATGGGCGCGGCCACCAGTAGCAATATTTTCTAATTCAGTAAAACCTGGAGTGTATTCATAGCGCACCACAAGATAAGTTTGCTGGGCGCCGGCATTGCCAGAGTCAACGTTGAGGGTATTGTTGCCAAAGGCCGATAAAGGTTTGCTGAGTAGAATGCGGCCCTGGAGATAATCAATGTCGTAATCAAGACCATAACTGAGGTTTTTAACGCCGATGACCAATCCTGAAATTGCATCGCGAGTTTCAACGCGTACACGTTCGGAACCGGTGAGAATATCCTGGTGGCGGATAAAGTAGAGCGAGCCGTTGGTGCCGCGAAATTCATCACGACCCGCAACAGTACCCGGTTCCGCACCAAAGCTATTTACTTGAAAACGTTTTTCGCCAAAACTCGTGGCCGTATCTGATTCAAAATTTATATTTGCGCCATAAAGGTTGCGGTCAACATGAGCAAGGTTGTTATCGGTGTAAGCGATGTCAAAGCTACCCCATAAGGCATGGTTTTTGTCTTTTTCCAGTTTCGTGTAAAGCTTGCCTGCGGTGGGGGCATTTTCTTCAACTGTGCTGTCATCGCCGTAGGTGGGGTAGTAGTAGTCTGGATCAATGCGACGGAACAAACCATCCGGTGACTTGTTCAGGAAATTGGAGAACAATTCATCCACGGGTCCTTCCCGGGTATCGGCACTGGCGGTGAGCGTCCAATCGTTGGCAAATTTACCTTTGCTGTAAAATGCCAGTCTGCCATCGATGCTTAAATCATTGTCATAATGGGCGTTATCACCGGTGACCAGTGCGGCTGGGCCGTTGGTGTTGTCTTTAGTAAGGGTTAGGTCGGCAATACCGACATGGAACCAGTCGCTTTTCTTCAGTTCCAGGTCGCGAAGGAATACTTCGCCGTTACCGGATGGATCCAGCACCGACACTTCAACGGTATGTTGGTTGGCAGGTAGAATCATTTCACTGGCAAATTCACCGCTGTCAGCCACAGGTACACTATGGCCTGCAAACCAGACGCTGTGTTTTTTAGGAATGTTTTTGCCATAGACTTGCACCGCGCCGCCGTTTATCGGAATGTTGTTCAATGCAAGTCGATTTTCGCCGTAGCCAAGGCGCATTTCCTGTTGAATATCATTGTCACTGATGTCAGTTTCAAGTTCATCAACAACCCAAACGGTTTGGGCTTTGGTTTCATCAAAATGCCCGGCTTTGTCGTAAACCCTTAACAGGTACTGAAGTGCCATGCGTGGTGCGGAATAAGTTTTCAGGGAGAATTGCCATTTTGCATCGCCGTCTTTGTCCATCGGAATCACTGCTAACGGTGTGTCGCGGGTAGACTGCTCCGAGCCGAACAGACGTACCTCGGCTTTGTCGATATAGGACGGGTAGTTGCTGTATAAATGAAAGTTAAATTGATTTTCGACGCTGTCGGTATCAACGTTATCCAGGCTTGCAATGACATTTGGCCAGGCAGTGACATTAAGTCGAGGTTTAAGTTCGAGAGAGTCAAATCTGAATTGAATGTGTGCTTTGTCTAAAGCCACGTCAGTACAGCGTTGCACATCGGGTAGGCTTTTTCCCGGGTCGTGAAGCGGTTGTCCATCAACGGAAATTCGCATCAAGTTTAAGGCGTAGGGGTTTTGGGTTGTGACTTCACGGGTGATGCGTTTAATTTCCAGACCTTCATCATCATCAAGCAGGGCAAGTTCATCATAGACGATTTTAACCTCGACTTTAGACCGGTCAAATTCAACAAAACCGGTATTCACCACATCAGCTGCTTGCACAAAGCCACGACCTTCAAATTCCACTTGCGTGTCGGTAAGATCCAGATCCTTTTTAATACGCTCCATGACCCTGCGGGCGCGGGCTGTTGAAAGCCCAATGTCATCACCATAAACCATGGCGGTTCGGCGGCTTAAGCGCTCGTTGCTGGTATAGCCGATAAATCTCAGCCGTACATTGCTCTTGTCGCTGATGCTTTCCATAATGCGTTGCAAACGTTGTGCATAACCGCCAGGGATAAGCGGTTGTCCTTGTTCAAAATAAACCGGTTTGATGTCGCCTTCCGGTGGATTGTATTCACGTTCAACGGTTTCTGCCGCGGAGGATTCCGGACAAATTTGGGGTTCGTCTGGAAGTTCTTCCAGTTGGTCGTCATACCAGAATTCAACTTCAACACGTCGGTTCAGTGCCCGGCCTTTTTCTGAATCGTTGGAGGCTATGGGATTGCTTGCCCCTTTGCCGGTACTGGAAATAGCCGAGTTTGACAGTTTAAAGGTATCTTGCAGTGCCAATGCAATACGTCGTGCCCGTGCTTTTGATAGACCAACATGATCACCATAAATGCGTGCATCTCTGCCGGTTAAGGCCATGTTATCGGTATAGGCGATCAATCGTATTTGCACATTGCGTTTATCCCTAAGGTTATGCAGTGCCTGATTGAGTTGTTGTAAGAATTGGGCAGGTAGTTCCGATACACTGTCATCGTAACGCATGGGCGGTACCAGGTTTTTCAGTTTAGCCCGGCGTGAGAAGCCTTCCTGGTAACGAATTTTACAAACCGTCTCCATACGGCAGACCATGGTGCGTTTTAATTTCTCATCAATCTCAACTTTTTTATCTACTAGTTTTTCATTGATTTCATCGTACCAGACTTGTACTTCCACCCGGCGGTTCTGCGCCTGGCCGGCTTTAGTATTATTGTTGGCAACCGGTTTGCTGTCGCCAAAACCTTCATAGGAAATTGCTTCAGGGGGCAGGCCTAAGGCAGCTTGGAAATATTCCGCTGTGGTGCCCGCTCGCTCTTTTGAAAGTTCCAGGTTGCTGCCGTATTTTTCTTTTGCAGCTCTTTTTAGTTGTACGTTGTCGGTATGGCCAATAAAATGCAGTCTGACATTAACCCGGTCTTCCATACTGCGAAGTATTTCCCGCAGCTTGTCGACGTACTCTTCTGGAATATCGGCTTTACCGGATTTGAACAGTATGGGTGGCACTAAATCTTTTAGCTTTTTGGTCTTGGCAGTTTTTTCCAATACTTTTTTAAGTTCAAATGTTTCTTCTTCACTGATTGTTTCAATCTGTTGTTTCCATGGAGTTAAGGTTTGATCCAGGGGCAGGTGTTGTTCGGTATTGTTGTTGAGAGTCGATGTTTCCATTACGCCCGAGCCGTAATCAACGTTATTCGATAATGCTTGATCTGTTGCAGCCATCACCGCGACAGAGAGCAGCAGGGTAAATATGATACACACAGTGGTTTTGAGTTTGTTGAAGTAGGGGTAGAGTTTCATTGGAAACCTCCTTTTTCAGCAGGTCCGCCGAGTCGCCAGAAGGTTTCGCTTTCAATAGTCAGTTGGTAGGTGTTGACCGGTTCCCAGTGCTCACTAATAAGTTTTTTAAGCGCTTTTAAGCGTTTTTCTACCAGGCTTTGTTTTTCAACATCGGCCAGGTAGGCAAGGCGCAAAATGGATGGGCCTTTACGTAGTTGTTCGATCAATAAGCCCACACGCGGTAGCCACTGTGGTCGTAGCTCAGCGGAGTCAGTTTCAAAGACACCGTCACCGACATCCAGTGTCACCACATGATGGACAGTGGCGCCAAAATTAAACTTGGCGAGTTTACCGCGTGTCAGGTTTTGCACCCGTGGATTTTCAGTAGTGATTCGATAACCGCTGGGCAGGGTTCTGTCGTCCAGTTTCAGAATAAAGTTACTGCCACGTTGTTCATCGGGTACTGCTGCACAACTGATATGGAAGCGTCCGTGTTTGTCGGTAGTGACCAGCAAGCCTCTTGCTGTGGCCAGGCGGACAGCGGCAATGCCGGATTCATCGGAGTCTTGCTTACCGTTGAGGTTTTTATCGTCGAAGACTTTGCCGATGATATCGGAGCAATCAAAAGTTGGGTCGGGCACGACTCGAACGGTGGCACTGGCCTCTTGTGTGAGGTTCTCCGCAATAACCGTGCTGATGACATTGGCACGGTTAACGTATTTGCCTTCACTGACGCCGCTGCCCACAATGAGTAAGAGCTTAAGGGTGGAGTGATCATTGACTGCTACGGAGGCCACATCCCAGCGCAATTGCAGGCCGTTAATCTCCGGTTCAAAGGCAGTATCATTTAAACGGGCAGAGCCTTTGACGTATTTAAATCCGGCTGGAATGGTATCGATGATGGCAACATCGGTTAGCGGCACTGGCAGGCTGTTGTTAACGGTAATGGTATAAGGTACGAGTTCACCACGGGTGACGTTAATAAGAGAGGACACTTTGCTGATGGAAACGGCCTGATCCAGTTCCGGGTCAAGAGGGATATGGTTATTGAAAATTTGGCTTTGGCCGGGCAGCAGGCCATTGCTTAGCGTAAGGTTCAGTTGGTAATCTGTGCCCGGTGTTCGTAGCGCAATGGAGGTCGCAGGGGCGCTGGCAAAGGTTTGTACTTCACAGTGGTTTGCCGTTGCCGGTACGGCGTCATCAATACCTCCGAGGCAAGCTGGTACCGAGAAGGCTGTGCTTGCGGCACTGCTTGTCGGTGGAATATAAGCTGAAATACTATTCAGGTAGCCTGTGGGCGGTGGCGTAACGCTAATAACAAAATCGCTTCCGGGACTACATTCCGGCTGACTGAAATTAAGATCAAATTTGTAATAACCATCACTTCGGGTGAGCTGGTTTTGTTGTGCTGGATGGTCAAAGCAGCTGGCGGGTAGTGGTGTGCCGCTGGCAGTCTGTAACATTGTCAGTGTTGCGCCGGCAACCGGAGTACGCACAATGGCGTTATACACGACACCGTTGGGTTCAATGGGCAGGTTCAGATTTTGAGTGTTGCTGCCGGAAGAGACTACGATGTCGCTGATGGTTTGCAAACCATCGGTGAATATTGACTCGGCCAGACCTAGCAGCGCGGTATTGGCTCCTGCACCGGGGGCCACATAGCGTAGTTCGTATTGATCACCGCTGATGTCGTTGGGAGCAAGGCCATTAATCTGGAAGAAGCCAGTGGTGTCGGTTAGGACCGAATCGAGGAAGACACCGTTACGATAAATGGCAACACTCCAACCTGGAAGAATAATTTCACCGGTATCGGCAACATTATTGAAGTTACTGTCGTGCCATACCTGGCCGTTTAGATTGGCACTGCCGGGAATGCCGCCAATATCAAGATCAACGCTGGCGGTAGCTGATTGTGTCGGCGCATTCCAATCGACCTGGGCAATGTTGGTAACGCGGGTGCCGATAGCCAGGCTGCCGTCGAGGAGCACCCGGAAGCGCAGGGTGGCCGTTGCTCCAGCCGGCAGGTCGCCATAAGTGGTTGCATAATCTGCGCTGACAGTGGGTGCGGTAAAGCTGGTTCCCAGGGTGCTGCCATTGAGTGTGGCGCTGCCGGCAACGTAAGTCATCTGGCCGGCGACAGGGCTGTCCAGGTTATCGGTGATGATCACGTTGCTGGCGGGAACAAGCCCAGCATTGCTAAGCCTCACTGTGTATTCAAGTTCGCTGCCTGCTTTGGCGGCGCCACCGCCTACCACCAATACCTCTTTGGTAATGCTTAATTGCTGGGCATTGCCCACTACGATTACAGTAGCCTGGTCACCGTTTGAATCAATGCCGTCGGCATCGGTGGGTTCTACGGGCAATTCATTGCTCGCAACAAATCCCTGGTTGCTGATAAGGGTGCCTGTGGCGGTACCGGCATTAACCTGTACATCAAAGACGACAACTGCAGTGCTGCCTGCTGATAGCACACCGTTACCTGCGGTAGGCAGGGGTGGTGTTAAATCTGATGAGCTGACATCAATACCGGCTATTAACGGTGATGTACCACCATCCGGTTGGGCTACCGGCAGGCCATTCAGGGAAACGGAGTCGCTAACGTAAGTAGTAAAGGCTGGCACCGCATCTGTCAGGGTAATGCCAGTGGCCGGGATAGCGCCGTTGTTGGTGAGGGTGAGGGTGTAGCGCAAGGTGTCACCGGGATCGACAATACCGATGCTGCCGTTATCCACTTGCAGTACCACGGTTTTTTGCACATCCACTAAAGGCAGGTTGCCCACAATATCGAGGGTTGGGTCATTAAGGGTGGCAGTGTCCGGGTCGTCCGAGGCTTGTTCCGGCAGCGGACCGCTGGCTGCGCCTGCGGCGTTAACAAAACCCTGGTTGGCAATAATGGTGCCGTTGATAACATTGGCATTAATCACTACGTCAAAGGTAAGGGTGGCGACGTTGCCGGTGGTGGCGGTGGCATCGGCACGCAGATAACCGGGTGTGGTATTTTCTGGAGCATTGATGAGCAGTCCGGTTTCAAGCGCTGAAATACCGGCTGTGGGATCAGCTACGGCGGTATTGTTTAGTCGCGTACTATTAGCTACATAGGTGGTGTTAGCGGGGATTTGGTCTTGTAGCAGGGCAGTAACGGCGTCTTCACTGCCAATATTTTTAACTCTGATGGTATAGCGCAGGGTATCTCCGGCGAGTAATTCTGTGCTTGAACCGCTTAGGTCTGTGGAGGTTTTTAAAACCTGTAATAGCGGCGCTGAGGTAATCAGGGTTTCAGTGGGATCCTCATCACCAATCACATTGGGGTCATCGGGGCCATTAACGTTGGGGTCGTCACTGAGTAAAGGTGCTGCGGTGGTGACCAGCAGCTGGCTTTGGTTAAGTACCACGGTGCCACTGGTAATGACCGGCACCAGGGTGATGTCAAACTCAATGACTAGGCTATCATTGGCACCACCTTGGGCATCGAGAGACAGGTTGCGCACATCAAGGCTACCTGAACCTTTGCCGCCCCCGGTGGGGTTGGTGTTTGAGGTATCGGCGCTTGCCGGCGCACTGATGATATTCAGACTGCCTGCCGCAAACATCGCCGAAGCATTCAGGGCGTCAACTTCATCCACAATGGAGAAATCAGGCAGGCCGGCCGGACTGACATTGCTGGCTTCAATTCGGTACCTCAGGGTATCGCCGGGGCTGGCGTTGGCGCCGGGATTCTGCCCGGTGGTGACGTTAATGACGCTTTTGCGTAGCGATATAACCGGCGCTTCGCTCAGCACGCTGTGGGCATCTTCGTGATCAAGCACCGTTGTTGTGCCGTCGCTAATAGTTCTACTGTAGGTACGTGTTTGTCCGGTGGCACCGCCACCTGCGGTATCGGCACTGAACCATTCAGTGACACCGGCAATATTGGTCAGTGTCAGGTTGGCGGGGGTGTCCGTATCCAGGCTGACGTTGTAGTTAACAATGAGGTGATTGTTTGCCGCCAGGGCGGCTGTTGCGCTGATCATGGTGAACGTCAAGGTACAGTTGGGTGTACCTGGGGCAAAGCCAATGCTGTAATCGGTACCGGCAACCAGGGGAGGCCCCGCTGTTGTTACCCCATCTGCCAGATAATGTTGGGCAATGATGGTGTTAGGTGCAACATCGCACATGCCGCCGGGAGAGGGGTTGGGAATGAGATCAACAATGCTCAGATCCCATGCGGGGGCAGTGCCGGTATTATGAATATCCAGGGTGAAGGTTTCCGAGGTGCCAACAAGCATTTGTGTCGGGCCGGTTTTATTAAGGGTGATATTATCCGGTGCGATAATGCTCATGTCCGGGGAAGTATCGCCAGGAGCGTTTGCCTGGGTGCTGTTGTTATTGTTGACTTGGTTGTAGGTGTAGCTGGCGGTGTTGTTAAAGGTCAGGCCTGCGACATTGGTGACGCTGTCATTCAGGACTACGGTGATTTCAATTTCTATTTGTTCATTGGCCGGGATATCGATGCCAACAGTGCTGTCTTCGATAATAAGGTTAGTTGCTGTGCCGGTGTTGATGGGTGTCCAGGGTTGTGAGCCGGATATTTTGCTGACACTGACAAAGGATATATCCGCTGCGGACAGTGACAAGTCATCGAGAATGCGGACATCGTGTAAAGCGGTTGGCTGGGCAAGTGCAGGTACAATAATGCGATAGCTAAAGTTTTCACCAATGCTGGCTGAGGCCACGGTGTTTTGTTTGTCGAGGGCATTAGCGCCAGCGGTGCTTAAGGTGCTGGTGGCGGTATTGCTGGGGCCGTAAATTTCGCGCGTGCCAGTGATGCTGCCGAGGGCGGGTATTGCCTCGTCATCAAAGGAATAATAAACCGATACCTGCGCCTGGTTGCTCAGGGTCAAGTCCGTGCCCAGGTCAGCATCGGCCTGAACCTGGTAAACGATGCGCAGGGTCTCGCCAGCGGGAATGCTGTAGGCATTGGCTGTGCCATTGTCAAAATCCCAGGTGGCAACACCGGTGGCAGCGTTATAGACGGGTGACACATTAGCTAAACTGGTGGCCGCCGTTACCAAGGTGGTGCTGATCACAGTGATGGTGGCGGCACCATTGCGCATACCCATGGGAATGGTGTCTACCAGTACGGGATCGTAGGCCGGTGCAGCGCCGCTGTTGCTGATATCAACGGTGTAGGTCACCAGTTCACCGGCGATGAGCACAGTGTCGCCACCGGCAGCGGCGGCAGATTTGCTTACTGACAGTAGCGGTTGTTGCAGCGTGACCGAGGTGTTACCCGTTTGGTTAACGGTGCCCGACGCGCCGGTGTAAGCGAAGTCAACAGTATTGTTTAATACGCTTGATGCGGTTTGACTGAACACGGCATCCATTACTCGGGCACGATAGACAATAATCAAATCATTGTTGCTGGCATTGTTGTCGCTGGCGTTAACAATATCGCCGATATTCCAGCTGAGGGTACTGGGGCCAACTGCCGGGTCGCCAATAAGGGTGGGGGCGCCCAGGTCGCTGTAACTAAACGGTGCACTGGCAGAGTAAGGGGCGGTGGTATCGCCGTTTATGCTGACCACAGTCTCAAATGCGAGGCCCTGGGGCAGGGTGTCGGTAACCACTGCATCGGGGCTTGTGCCTTCTTGCAGAGTCAGACGAATTTCATAGTCAATGATGTCGCCAATGCGGACAATAGCGTCCCCGGCGCCATGGGTATCGGTCAGGCGCACTTTGCTTACCAGGTTGTTATCCGGGGTGATGAGGCTGGTGGTGGCTGGCCCGGTAAAGTAATCGTTTTCCACCGGGGTATTGCTGCCATTTCGCTCATTGGCGTTGGCACCGTCGAGACCGGTCCATTGGGCAATAGCGCTGTTTGTTAAACTCTGGCCTGGTAATACATTATCTAGAACCAGTACGTCGTAGGTAAGGGTAACGGTGCTGCCTTCGCTGATATCGATATCAGCGGTGGCACTGGCCAGGTTCCAGTTCAGGGTTTGGCTGCTGGCAATGCCATCACCGAAAATACCCGGATCGGTAATGGTGTTGCCGGTACCGTCAACGGTGGCGGTGCCACTTTGGTAGGCCAGGCCTGAACTCAGGTTGTCGATAATGCTCAGATCAAAGGCATCGGCAAAGTTATCGGCAGCCACGCCACCAGCTGCTGGCAGGCTTAAGGTATAACGCAACAGATCACCGGCCATGGGCGGGTTACCTGGGTTGCTAAGGTTGGCCACGGTTTTGTTGATGGTGACGGATGGCTCAATGATCTTTACTGCGGCACTGGTGGCATTGCCGCCAGGAATCGAGGCGCCGCCAGAGGTGGTGGCATAGCTGTAGGCGGCGGTGTTGGTAAAACTGAGTCCGGCGTTGGCGTTGGCATTATTGGCAAGCCGTGCCCGTAATTCAATCACCGCTTGCTGCCCCGCTGGAATTTGGCTGATGTTTAAATTCACTGCGGTAGGCGTGACGGTGTTGTCGGTGATGGTGAAGCCATTGCCGCTGATATCAGTAGCGCTGATGTATTCCAGACTGTTATTCAGGGTGTCGGTAATTACCACGTCATGCAGAGCAGCGTTAGCAATAGTGCCAGGGAGGGTGATGTGGTAAACCAGTTCTTCGCCTACGGTTATTTCACCGCTGACCGGTGACGATACGGTTTTGGTGGGTGGATCAATGGTGGTGGTATTGCTCATCACAAAACTGGCCGGGCCGATGGCAGCATAACGTTGCCCGGAGCTTGCGGGCAGAGACCAGTATTCATTGATGGTGGCGCTGTTGTTCCAGGTTTGGTTGGGGCCAAAGTCGGTGTAGAAACCAATATCGTAATCCACCTGAACACACTGGCCAGGGTTGACGGGGGTGTTCAATAAAATACTCAGGGTGCCGCCGCGTGTGGCCGCAGGGGTATAGACGTAGTCGGTGCCTGTTGTGGCCAAAGCGCCGTTAATAATCACATCGGGTTGTCCGGCACCATTGATGGGCCCGCTGATACTGCCTTCGTCCAGTTGGCTGGGTAGGGCATCGTTGATTAGTACGCTATAGGCCGGTGCCAGGCCTGTGGTGTTACAGGCTTCAAGGCGAAAGTTCATCGTGTCAGTTGCAACGTTGACGGTGAGCGGACTGGTGCGTGCACTGCGGTCGGTTTTAGTCAGAGTAGTAATAATGGGTTGCCACAGGGTGAGGGCCGCGCTGCTTTCCAGGCGGGCGGGATCCACTACCACAAGCCCGCCGCTGTCTTCATAGATAAGCGTGGCGGTATTGGTCAACGTGGAGCTTGCCACCTGGCTCAGTACATCGGTTTGCACCTGGGCGCGGTATTCGATAAGCAGAGTATCGGTAGTAGCGTCACCAAAGGCATCGTTGCTGACATCGCCCAGGGTAAAGGTAAGGGTGCCGGTTTGTCCGGCGCTTGGCAGTGAGGCTGCAGTGATAGCAGCGTAATTAAAGTTTGAGCCGGCACCACTGATGGGGGGGGTGTAGTCCGCCGTGGCGTCGCCATTGATGCTGACAATGTCTAAAAATTCCAGGCCGGTGGGCAGTACGTCGTTCACTGCTACAGCAGGGCTGGTGCCTTCTTGTAAGTTCAGCGCCAGCCGGTAAGTCACAATGTCTGCAACGCGTAAGGTGGCATCGACAGCCGTGCTGGGTGCCGTGGTGTAGGTGTCGGCAATAATGGATTTCACCAGGGTAGTGGTGTCAGCGGTTGCAGTGCTTGTTGTGGCCGGGCCGGTGCAGTAATCGTTGGGTGCAGTAATCGCTGGGCAGCCAGCTCCGGTACGCTCATAAGTGCTGCTGCCATCCAATGAGGTCCAGTCTACCAATACACTGTTGCTAAAACTGGCGTTGCCACTGACACTGGTTTTTATCTGCGTTCGATAGGTGAGCACCAGGGTGCTTGCCGCTGGAATATCGAGACTGCCATCGCCGTTACCTTGACCCCAAATTAAAGGTCCGCCGGGTGCTCCGGCCGGGCTGGCAACAAATCCTGCTACTGCTGCTGAATCAATTTCAGCGCCGGGTGTAAACGTTGCGTAGAGTTCCAGTTCTGCCGGTAGGGTATCAACGATAGTGACATCATAGGCAGTGGCGTTACCGCTGTTGTTAACGGTGACTTGGTATTCAAGAATATCGCCGCCGGTGATGGGCATTGCAGTAACAAGGGTGACGTCTTTGCTGACCGTGAGCAGCGATTCGGTAACCGTAATAGCCGCAGTTGTACTGGTGGCTGTGCTTGCTGTTGCGTTGGTTTCGCCATGGTTATATGTCACCACTGCGGAGTTTTGTAAACTGCTGCCGGTATTAATGGTAATGTCATTATTGATGCGGGCATGGTAATTGATTTGAATGCTGGGGCTGATAGCCGGGGTGCCGGTGGTATCGTCTTCCGTTGCTGTGATTACCGTACCGATGTTCCAAACTATGGAGCCAGAGCTGTTGTCTGCCGGGAACGCAATAAATGCTGCTTCTGCCGGCGCCTGGCCATTAATGCTGGCAATGCCGTTAAAAGTGTAGCTGATGTCAAAATCGACGTTGTTGGAAAGTAAATAACTTTGGCCACCGAAGTTTAGGTTGTCGGTCACCAGCAGATTATTACTGGTGCCTTCCGGTAACAGGATTTCAATCTGGAAGTTTTTATGGGCACCTACCTCTGCGGCCATGGCCGGATTTAAATCGGTTTTTGCCAGGGTAATGGCGGGTACGGTGGCTGAATCCGTAGCTGTTGCTTCGTAATCATTAATGGCATTAGCACTGTTTGGCAAAGTGCCATTACGCATGCCAGTGGTACTGCCATCGATGCCGATTAAATTGCTGGAGTTTAAAGCCGTGCTTTGGCCTGGTAGGGATGTCCAGCTGGCCTGAACGATGTTATCAAGAATCTCCAAAGGCTGGGCCGCGGTGTCAACGCTGATATCGAAACTAAAGCTGAGGGTGGTGCCAGGTGCTATGGAAAAATCCGGGTTGGCCGCATTCCAACTGAAAACAGGACGATTGGCTCCCAGTGTCGTAGTATCCACGACGTCCGGTGGGTCAGTGCCACTGATATTATTAATGAAAGTCAGCTTACTGCCAACAAGGTCATCCAATACTCGCAGATTATAAGCGGTTGCGGTGCCGGTATTTTCTGCGGTGATGGTGACGGTAATAATATCGCCGGCATCGGTGGTATTGGTTTCAAAACTCTTGGTTAGAATAATATTCGGCTCCAGAACCTGGATATCGTATTGGTCGAAATTCAGTGTAATGGTGGCAGCCGTTTCATCTACATAGCGAAGAAAAGCGTTTGTTGCTGGTGTGCCATTGCTGATAATGTCGCTATCGTTGGTAGACGCAGTATTGTCTACCCGGGCAATAAAGCGCACATAAAAATCAAAACGGGCGGTACTGTCGGGTGCGGTGGTGAGTTCCTGATCGCCAAAATTCCATTCAACCAGATTGTTGGTGCAGGTTGGCGTAAACTGGCCGCCGGGAACAAAACCTGCGCCACTGTAGGGCGCTGCATTCAGGTTCACTACAGGTGCTTCACTACAACTAATGCCAGCAGGTAATTCATCGCGGATGGTAAAGTTGCGTAAATGTGCCACCGGAATACTGCTTCGTAGTTCGTATTCAATTTCTTCGCCTACTGAAACTGTTTGCGGTTGCACGCCGCTGATGGTTGAGTTGGACATGTTGATAATGGTTTTGGGTTGCGTCAGCAGTGATAGCATTTGCACGGTGGCAGAAGCTGATGCTGTGGCCGGAACCGGGGTGCTGGGAAAAACCCGGGCGCCGCCTATAGTGCTGTTTGCAGGGAAGACTACGGTCTGGTTGCCGTTGTCACCCAATAAAGAATCGTAAGATGTAGTAACGTTATTGATGAGTTGCTGTAAGGGGGCCACTGCATCGTCGGGATCAACCCGGTAGTAAAAAGTCACACTGGCGCCGGGATTTATCTGTAGCAGGGCATTGCTGTGGGTGTGTGAATAAGTGATTTCGGCTGGGGTGGCATTATCGACAATGTTATCGCTAATGTTGCCTTCACCATTCACGTCAGCACCGTCAATCAGGCCGTCGCCGTCATTATCCAGGCCGTCACCGGTAAAAGGTACGACTAAAACCAAATCGCTGGCATCAAGAATGTCGGTAGCGGTGAGGTTGTAGGCCGGTGCTCGAGTCACACTGGAACTTGTAGCTTCATTGGTGAGGGTTATGCGATAGAGGTAACTGTCCTGGGTATCACCATCGTTTGCCAGGGTGGTGAAGTTAGTACAAGCGGTTCCGGTTCCGTAAAGGGTTTCGTTACAGACTTCCTTGGTAACCAGGATGTTGGGTTCGGTGACGGTAAGGTCAATTCTGCGCACAGTTTGTGCCGGGTAGCCGACGGTACTTTGTCCAAGATTAAAGACTTCCTCGGTACCACTGTTGTCGAATACCGCCTGAAATGTGGAGTTTAGAATATTAGTACTGATGGCTGCATGCAGGTTGGGAGGGGTGCTGCTGTCAACAGGGTCGTTTAATAGGCGACTGGTGATATTGGCCTCGAACCATTGGTCTCTGACCGTAATGCGTTCGCCAGGCACCACCTGGTTAAAGCTCCAGTCGATCCAGCCTTCATCCAAAGGGTTGAGTGGTGGGCTGGTTTGTGGATTTAGACTGATACCCAGAATAGTGGGGTCGCTGGTCAGGGTCGGGTCGGTAGAAGAAATATAACCTTGACCATCGGGTAATTCATCGGTCACCGTAATACGTTGTACGGCTATGTAGGTGAATCCTGGGGTTAGGAAACCAAACCAGCCTCCGGTGCGAATGTTAAAGGTACACTCTTCACCAATTTCTATGAGTGCGTCGGGTGTTGCCGGTGGAAGGTTGGTCTCCGAGCAATTACCTGCTTGTGACTTGGTCAAATTAAAACCGATAACCCGGCCCCGCAAGCCGTCCAGGGTGTAGTTGTTGGCGGTGTTAACAATAACCGAAGTATTGGGTGGAGGAAACCACAAGGGGGTGCCATCACTTAAAGTAATTTCGCCGATCACATCGGCCCGAAATGTCAGGTCGTCAGCCGCTATGTCGGCCGGGTCAGAGCTTTTAATAACTTCAAAATCAAGGGCAACAGTATTTCCTGGGCCGATAGCCGGGCCAGTACATTCATATACCGTTGCATCAGCCGGGATGTCTGCCGGGGTGTCCCATACTTCTCTCGGCGGTGGATTTGTTGTCAGCGCACAGCTTGCCGGTACCGTTGCAGTAACAACCTCCATGGTGGCACCAAAAGTGACATAGGCATAATAGTCTTCAGCATCGTGGCCACCACGGTTGGTTAAGGATACTTGTAAGGGCAGTGGTTGTGTCGGATCGTTGGTGAGAATAAACACCAGTTCGGTGCCGGTGATATCTACATCGAGATCTTCAGGGCTGGCGGTAAAGTTATCCGTAAACGGAAAGCTTGATGCATTCTGAGTAACACCCGGGTCACAAAATTGCTCGAAGGTGACATAGAGATTATTGGTAATGGTGATGCCATTGTTGGGGTCGGTGCTATCAGTTGTATTTTCTTCACGTACATCAAGGTCGGCCGCCAGGTCGTAAGGGGCGTAGCCTGGTTGTGGAATTAGCACAATGCGAAAGGTGATTACGGCCACATCGCCGTGGCGCAGCATATTGAACTGATCGGGATAATCAGGATGCACAGCGTTGCTGAACAGTCCCGTGCTTAACAGATCAAATTCCGGAGCTGTATTCGCCAGAAAGTCGCTGGGTGTGGTGCTGGTAATGGGGTTATACGTACCGGCGACAGGGTTGGTCCAAGCAATGGCGTCAATCATACCGTCGTAGGCATTGCCGTAAGCTGGTGTAACCACTACCTGAGGGTCAAAAGTAGTGTCGACGACGTATTCCGGTGGCAGCACATCGCGCAGTTGAATATTTTTAACCGAGCCTCCAGAGTTGTTGGTAACAGTAAGCGTTACTAGGCCTCGGCTGCCTGCTGGTTGGCCGTTGCCATTAACGCCGGTGATGGCACGTTGAATATTCAGGCCGCTGTTGACTGTTCTGGAGCTGACTATTAAGGTGTTTGTACCGGCGGTTATCCCGGTGGATGTGGCGCTAATGCCGCCGTCGGGCGAGATAACTTCACAGCCCCATTCCACATTGGAAAGTGTATTAGTGGTATTGCTGTTACAAGAACTGGTAATTTTCCCTACCAGGTAGATTGTGGCGCTGCTACCTGCGGGCGCATCAACAAAAGAAATTGGCTCATTATCTGGATTACCAAAAGGGTCGTCAACGGGAAAGTCATTAATGGTATTGCTGGCTGCAACACAGTTGGTACCGCCGGGGTTAACGCCATCGTTATTGGCGATTGCAAGGGCGTCGCCTTCCGAAGGGCAGGCGTAATTGATATCAAAGTTGTCAGTTGGCATCAGGTCGTCAAATTTCAGATCTTGCATGTTGGCCTGGCCATCGTTAAAGATGCGCAAGCGTACAATGCCATCGTCATTGATATTGCCGTAGATGGGATCCGTGTAACCCGTCTGGCCAGCATCGACATTACGCCCGGTGTTGCTAAGCCTGGGGATCGGTTCGTTAAGCGGCAATTCAACTAAGCCGGTAGTATTAACACCGAGTTGATTGGTGGTGCTTGGGCAAAAGGTGTAGTTAACATCGGCTTGCACATTACGATTAGCGGTAACCAGGTTTTCTTCATTGCCAGAGATGCTGCGCACATTGAAAATAATTTCAACGCTATTCCAGTTGCTGGGATTGTGATTAGGTACGCCTGAGATAAGATTTAATCCAGGAATTTGGGCGGCTGTCCAGGTTAGTTGTGAGCCGGCGATGAATGGATCGCCACCGCCCTGGGTTGAACCCGGTACATATTCCAACCCAGAGGTACGAAAATCATGGGTAACGGTAATATTTTCCATGTCCCCCCTGGAGGGGTTGGTAATAACGATCCTTACTTCACCTTCACCACACAGTTCGCAATAACTGTTAAAAAGGTCATAGCTAACAACGTTGCTGAAGCTGGATGGTATGTCGTCACAGGTGCCATGGGTGGCAAAAACATTTTGCCAAGGACTGCAAAAAAAAACGATAGCAAGCCCTGCCTTAAACAAGCGCATTGGCAGGACTGAAAAATTCACTATGCGTTTCATATCTGTTTACTACTATTAAGGAGGCCGGTTTAATTGCAATCTGTTCGAGCATGCATTAGCAATAGCTACCTTAGTTAAACTACAAACAGTAATTCTTTAATGGTGCTGGGTAAGCCTGACGTTGGATTATAGTTTTGTTGGCTGTCGTCATGGTTTTAAAATCTCCTTTTCTGCGTTACTAAGAGGCTGGAAGGAAGTCGATGGGGTAAAGAATAGTAACCTTGGGTACGTCAGGTTTAGCACCAAAATTAAATAGTTTTACCCTGTCGACAATTTCATTATTTAGCTCATTGGAGGCCATGTCAGTCGA
Source organism: Pseudomonadales bacterium (assembly GCA_040235475.1). Taxonomy (GTDB): domain Bacteria; phylum Pseudomonadota; class Gammaproteobacteria; order Pseudomonadales; family UBA3067; genus JBECKY01. The sequence continues at coordinate 3,841 of JBECKY010000071.1, read as the reverse complement.
TTCAATTTTACAAAGCGACACGCTGCCATCAGGCTCAATAGTTATGCGCAATACAATCTTGCCTTGCAGGCTTGGATCAACACGTAATTTGCGGTTATAAATTCTGTACAAGGCGGCTTTATAGCGATCGAATACTATCTGAATTTCTTCATCGGTACGCGATGGTCCAGGGCCGCTGCTTAGCGGTCGATCATCGGCTATTGCTGTGCCAATGGCGCTATCAACCCGTGAGAAACCAACGGCGCTGATGGTTTTATCACCACTGTTGACATCACGGCTTAAAGCCGAACTATTAATGCCGCCGCTAGATGCAGAAGCATTGGCGGTAATAATTGAACGTTGAACCCGGGCGCTTGTAGCCCGGTTGCTCAGGTTGGCCTGGGCACCCAGCTTGGTTTCTGAGTCATCGTCGAGTAGATCAGCAAAATTATTCTTAAAGGCGAGTACCCCCGTGCTTTGAACCTTTTTACGAATTTCTTTTTTTTCAGCTTCAGTGGGCTTCTTCTCTTCCTGTTTTTTTAATTCCTCAACGGGTTTGACTTTTTCCTTGGGTTTTGGTTCTGGCTTTTGCTTCTTGATAAATTTAGTTAAGCGTTCAGGAATTTCAACAACTTGATTTCGATCCTGTATAGGTAATACCCATATAAAAGTAATATAAGCAAATAAAATACTAAGCAGTAATACCAGGAAGGTAATTTTCCGAAAGCGTTTTTTATCTTCAGGCTGGTCAACCCATGGCATAACCATGGGTTGGTAAGGGCGCCTGGGTACTTCGCGCAGAACAATAAATTCCTCGTTACTGGCTTCTTGTTCTTCAATGATGGTTTCAATATCTTCAAACAAATATTCAAGTTCAATTTTTTGTTCTTTTATATCGGCTGAAATTTTTGCTTGTTTATCAACAATAGTGGCAATTCTACGTTGAAAAAAATCAGCCTTTTCGGTGATGGTTAATAAATGATCCTTTACTTGGTTTTCATCAATTAAGCCGTTCCAAAAAAGCGGGCTTGCCGATAATTCATCAAGCTGATTCAGGCGGTCACAAGCATCGGTTAACAGGTCGTATTTTTGTCGGTCACCGGAAAGGTTTGCAAGTTCTTGTTCTACAAGTTGCAGCTCGCTCTCAAGCTTGTTGATTACTTGCTTGGTATGCTCAATCTTTAAGTCGACTTGCAGTTCAGCCTGTGATTTTTGTGATGTCATCGGTTTTCAGCTTTAATCTTCAGTTGTTTGGGCCTTTTGGATGACGGCCATTGATATTTTTTCAAATCCTGCGTGAGTGCAGCTGGACATAACTTTTTTAAGCACTCTAAAAGGAACGGTTTTGTCGGCTAAAATAGTGACTTCCTTGCTTTGAGTAATGCTTTTTGTGCTGATACCAATTACGTTATCGCCAAGGGATTTTAATGTGGTGCTAATATTGGGGATAAGGTCGCTCTCTGAATTCAGTACTTCAGCAACTGAAACGACCGACTCCCCTTGAATAACAACCTGTTCTGAAGAAACGGTGATAATCACAGTTTCTTTTGGCTTGGTCTCAACAGTGGAGCTGGGCAGGGTGACATTTTTTGGTGCCTCCAAAACCTCTGTGCTGCCTGAGTTCACTAACAGGAAAAAAACCAAAATGGTAAAAACGTCCATCAAAGACGTTAAATTCATTTTAGGCACTTCTTTCTTGTTTCTGGACATGCGGACCATTCGTCTGGTGGTTTTCATGATGCCTCCCCCAAAGACATATCAGGAAATAGAACAATGGTTTCGGCTTCTTCGGCACCTTCCAGAATGGTTTTCGTAGACCTCACTGAATCCATTACCTGCACCATGTAATCATATTGAATATCCAGTTCTACGAGGATGGTGGCATCGGTTTTGTCAGGGTAGTTTTGCTTAATTTTCAACAGGTATTCCGATAATTTTTTTAAGTCATACTGACCATTAATTTTAGGCAGATTAGCAATGACGCCGCTGCCATTGCCAATTTCAAGGCCGCTTTCTCTAAGAATGACTTCAATCGTTATTGTTGGTTTGTCATTTACGTTGCCAGAACCTGAGGGGATATCAAGTTCCATTATTGTTATCCGGGTAAAAACCGCGGAGATAAGCAGGAAAGGAATCAAAACAACCATTAAATTAAGAAAGGTTGTAACATCCATTTCAGGTTGTTCTTTGCTTTTAGACTGGTAATGATGTTTTCTAGCCATAATATTTAATCGCTTTTACGTTTAGTCATTCTGGTAATAATGCTTAAAGTTTTAACCGATGCCATTTCTAGACTATTAATAATTTCACCGGTTTTGGCATTAAGAATTACATAAAAAATCAGCAGAGGGATACCAACCATCAGGCCAAAAGCGGTGGTGTTCATAGCAACAGAAATACTGGCTGAAAGTAAATCGGCTTTTTCTGCCGGGTTTGCGTTAGCTACAGCAGTAAATGCAGCAATCAAACCCATAATGGTGCCTAGCAAACCAAGTAAGGTGGAAATGTTTGAGCACAAAGCAACATAAGGTGTGCGCTTTTCCAGTTGCGGGATGATCTCCATCATGGTTTCTTCCATGGCAATTTCTATATCATCTCTGCGTCGCACAGCGCCTTGAGACTCCAGGCCGGAATTTAACAGGCGACTGATGGTTGAGCTGTTTTCTTCAGTCATGCTGCGAGCAGTGTCAAAATCACCTTCTTCCAACACTGGATGTAGCTTGTTCCACATAATGCGGTTTTCTCTGCGCACAACATTGAGCTTCAGATAACGCTCAATCGCAATTGAAAAACCAAAAGCGAAGACCACCAGTATGGGATACATAAATAACCCGCCGGTTTGAAAAAATTCAATTAATTTATGAATAATAAACATTGCTTGCTCCTGAGTTATTTTTTAAAAGTTATAGCTTAAATAACATTATTAAGTTTTCTTTATTTAATCTTGAGTAATGGCATAAAAATTCAGTTCACGTTCAAATACATCTTTATCTACAGGTACCATCTTTTCATTAAGTAAGCTGGAAGAAAGTCCGGTTTCAAAACCAATTTCAGAACTCTTCCAAGGTACAATAAACAATGACTTTGGAGTTTCTTTGTTGCCTACGATAGAAATGCCTGATAAAGATTTAGCATCATCAGATTTATTTTCAGCGCTAATGGCCATTTCAAAGCAAAAAAGCATTAACAAAAAAGAAAACAATATTTTTTTCATCGTAATGCTCCTACTTCATCCTGTTTTTTACATCGGCAAGCCAAATTCTCATGTTTTTTTGATCCTGATTGGATGCTGAGTAAATTTCATAATGTTTATTGGCGCACTTTAGATCCTGTAAGTAAAGATCACATAAAATTCCCAAGTTTTTTCTTGCCGGAAGAAAATCAGGGTAAGCACTTAATACTTCTTCATACAGCACACGGGCTTGTGAAAAGCGGCCTGTCTTTCGATACACTACCGCCATTTCATTTTTAGCAAGAGGATGATTTGGATTTAACTTTAAAGCTTTCGTCAGGCTTTCTTCGGCATCTTCTAGCTTGTCTATTCTTATATAAGCCATTCCAAGATTTATGTACGGCGCGGTTAAATTTTTTGTGTTTTCAGTAATTTTTTTTAGCAGTATTATGGCTTTTTCATATTCATGTTGAGTTAATAAATCAACAGCACTGTTAAAGTCTTCTTTATCTCTTGAGTCGACTCGATAATCTTCTATTATTTCAATTGTTTGTGGCCCTTGTTCTTTAGGCGCTGTAGCACAAGCTGATATTAATAAACATACACAGGTGAAAAAAAACAGACAAAGTGTTGTTTTGTTTTCAACATTATTTTTTGAGGCATTATATTTAGTATCCATAACTATTAAAT
>JBECKY010000003.1:0-9075 GCA_040235475.1 Pseudomonadales bacterium | reverse complement strand
TGTATTCCAGTGCTCAGTTCCTTGGCGTTTTTACGGGTGGCGCACTGGGGGGTTATATTTATGGTACATGGGGTATAGGTGCGGTATTTTTTAGCTTGTGTGCATTGGTCGGGTTTTGGTTTTTATTCTCTGTTGGCATGAAAAGCCCAGCAAAAATAAAAAGTTACACCTTAAGTTTGGTTGGGATGAGTGATGCTGGAGCAAAAGCGGTTATAGCCAAATTAGCAACGTTTGACGGTGTGGAAGAGGTTTTGTTTGCATCTCAAGAGCAAGCAGCTTATCTTAAGGTCGATCATAATAAGCTCGACAAAAAAGTGTTCAGCGAATTTCAACTGGAAGTTAGGTAGTCGGCACTTATAAGCAGCTTTTTTGCGCAGGTCGGCTCAGCAGCCGACAGATGTATTTTTTACTGGTTAGATCAGATTAAGCAAGGTCAAAAGTTGTCAGTAACGAAGCTATATAACAGAGAAATTTAGGCAACAGAGAGGAAAGAAAGATGTCAGGAAGGGGTGTAAATAAAGTGATTCTGGTCGGTAACCTGGGCAGGGATCCGGAAACCAGATACCTGCCTTCAGGCGGAGCAGTGACCAATATAGCCGTAGCAACCGGCGAAACCTGGAAAGACAAGCAAACCGGTCAGGCTCAGGAGCGAACCGAATGGCACCGTGTGGTGTTTTTTAATCGTCTGGCGGAAATAGCCGGTGAGTATCTGAAAAAAGGTTCCAAGGTTTACATTGAGGGCTCATTGCGTACCCGTAAATGGCAGGACAAAGACACGGGCCAGGATCGTTACAGCACTGAAATTGTCGCGGCTGAAATGCAAATGCTCGACAGTCGTGGTGGTGAGGGCCAAATGGATGATGGCAATAGTTATCCATCATCCCAATCATCAACACCGTCTAAAGCTAAGGCGCCGGCCAATCAGCCCAGCCACAAGGCTGAACCTGCCGGGTTTAATGATGATTTTGATGACGATATACCGTTCTAAGCATTACCATAGACCATACGTAGTGTAAATGTCAGCTTGAATGCCCCGTTAACCGGGGCTTTTTGGGTACTTATTTAAATTTCTTTTGTTCAATAATCCTCCGCGGGGTGAATGGCCCGTATTATTCCTATGCCGAGAGTTCGCCATTATATTGCCCTTGGAATTATTATTTTTATTGCAGTGGTAGTGGCAAATCTGCCCGCCAAGCTGTTGTTTGATGCTGTTGAGTCCAGCTTAACTGGAAATACAGTGATAAAATTTAGCGAGGCTGAAGGTTCGGTCTGGAAGGGGCGGTTGGGCCTTGAATATGCCGGGATAAATTTAACGGTTGACTGGGATATTTTGCAGATGCAAATACTTCTGGGTCGTCTTGCTGCTGATGTTAGCGTTACTGATCTTGACAGTTCAAGTGACAGCCGCGTGACAGGTAAGGTTTTTAGTTCACTTTTAAGCAGCGCTGGGTTTTATGCTGTAAATGGGGGAGTGTCTGCCGTTTTGCTCAATCGCCTGGCAAAAAATCAGTTTTCAATGGAACAAAATATTGCTTTAGATGCTTTAACCGTCACTTATCAAAACCAACAGTTTACAGCGGCCGCAGGCGAAATAACCTGGCCCGGTGGCCGTATTGGTTATGAAGACCCTAATCGCGGTCTACAGCAGGTGGTGTTGCCAGCACTGAAAGTGACTCTTGAGGCAGATGATGGTCATTTGCTGGCAAGCTTAATGCCCCAGGGTGCTGGTGAGATGAATCGGGATGTATTAGCAGATGCGAATATTGATGGTGAAGGTATAGCCACTGTAGCGGTTCGTAAGCGTTTGCTGGATTTGGTGGGGCAGCGTTGGGGGAATGTGGTGAATCCCGACGATGTCGTGCTTGAAATCCAGCAGCCGGTGTTTTAAAGATCTTTGCATGCTTAAAGAACCTGCACCCACCAGTTGCTCCAATGCTGTGTTAACATGGGCGGCATTGTTGATTCAAGCACAAATACTGTTAATAGTCAGTGTGCCAAGCCTGATAATAGCCGATAATTCGGGTTTGCACCGGCTTGACCGCGTGATCAATAAATGAGCAAATCTAGAAAGTGTGAAAAGTTTAAATTGTCCAAGCCTCCCTCTTAGAAAATACCTTTTCAGCCAGTTGGGTTCTACGAAAAGTATTGTTGGAGTCAGAGGCAGCAGGCTGCAAGAGCAGTGGCCAGAACACAGGTTGTGAGCGCCAGGTCGTTATGCAAAAGTCTTTAAAAAAAATAATGCCCTATACACCTACGGCTTTGGCAGTGGTTTTGGTTGTCGCCGTTGCTTATTCTCTTGCCCGGTTTGCACTGTTTGTCATCTATGGCGATCAAACTCAAAACCTGGAAACGGTTGAAACAGCCCAGGCAGTATTAAAAGCTGACACCAGGAAAATAGATACGGCACAAATTGCGCAATGGCATTTATTCGGCGAGGTCGGCGCTAAAGCTGACAGGCCTGTGCCTACAACTACAAATGCACCGGATACCAAGCTGCACCTGGATTTGGTGGGTGTGTATCTGGCACCTGACGCCAGGGAATCAAGCGCCATCATTGTTGAAAAAGGCGAGGCGGATCGTTATAAAGTGGGTGATGAGTTGCCCGGTGGCGTAAGCTTGCATGAGGTTTACGCCGATAGAGTGATCATTGAAAGAAGTGGGCGACTAGAAACGCTGCGCTTTAGTGAAAAGGCACTGGTAAATGATACCTCAAGCAGAACAAGCAGGCCGGTGATAACCTCCCGGCCGCAACGGAGTGGTTCGGTGTTACGTGATATTCGCCAGGGCAGTATCAGTAACACCAAAGAAGTATTGCAGCGTCTGAATCAAAATCCAGCGGAGCAGCTGACAAGCTTTATCAATGAAGCGGGCCTTGAACCTACCGACAGTGGCGGTTATCGAGTATCGCCTTCAGCCCCTAGAGATGTACTGTCAGCAGTAGGTTTACGTCAAGGCGATGTTATTAATCAGATTAACGGCCATAATCTGAGCGTGGTTCAAAGTGACGCGGCATTATTGGAAGAAATCCTATCCTCCGGTGAAGCTAAAATTGAAGTGCAAAGAGGCAAGAGAAAATTCACAGTAAGTTACCCACTACCCTAAGGTTTGTTCAGAGGATTCTTAGATTGATGCTGTTTGAAATAAGCGGCAATGCAAAGGTAAGGGCGAATTGAGGATAAAACAGCTTGATGAGATGTGAAGCGGTGAAATTAAAAACAGTGTTGAACAGCATTTTTCGGATTGCTCTGCTGGTATTATTTTTGTTGCATGCGGCAACAAGCATGGCCGGTAAATTAAATGTAAGGGATGCCGATATTCGTGCCCTGGTAACTCAGATTTCTGACATTACCGGTAAAAGTTTTGTTATAGACCCTCGGGTTAAAGGCAACGTCACCGTTGTCTCCAATGCTGAAATGACCCCTGAATCGCTCTATGAAGTGTTTCTTTCGGTGTTGAATGTCCACGGTTTTACTGCCGTTGATGCCGGTGATGTGATAAAAATTGTGCCCAGCACCGGCGCCAAACAAGACAGCCTGCGCATTGACCAAAGCAGTAACATTGCCGGCGAGGAAATGATTACCCGGGTTGTAGAAGTAAAAAACACCCCGGCAGTTGAGTTGGTGCCGATTTTACGGCCCATGATTCCTCAGTATGGTCACTTGGCGGGCGTGGCCTCGGCCAATGCGCTGATCATTACCGATCATGCCGAAAATATTAATCGCATCCTGACAATTATTAAAAAACTAGACAGTGCTGAAAGCGAAGAGCTTGAGGTGGTGCAACTAAAAGAAGCCTGGGTGAGTGACGTTGTCGCTTTGTTGGGTAAATTGACCAAGGTTGAAGTCCTGGCTGGCGGAAAAAATAAAGCTTCTGCTGCGATCAGTCGTGTCAGTGTTGTCGCAGATGAACGTACCAATCGCCTGATTATTAAAGGTGAACCCTCAGCGCGAGCCAGAATTAAAGAGCTGGTGATGAGGCTTGATGAACCTTCGAAAACCCAGGGCAGCACCCAGGTGATTTATTTGCGTCATGCCGATTCGACAAAAGTGGCGGAAATTTTAAAGAGTTTAATTGAGCCGAAACAAAGTCAGCCCTCCAGCCAAAAAATGGCACCTTCTGTGCCGTCTAACATTCAATCCGATGAGGCGCTGAATGCCTTGGTGATTATGGCAGAGCCTGGACAAATGAAACAGATCCGCGAGATTGTTCGTCAATTGGATGTGCGCCGAGTGCAGGTGTTGATTGAGGCAGCCATTGTTGAGGTCATTGGTGATACCAATCAGGCCGTGGGTATGCAATGGGGCTTTGGCAACGAGGAAAGCGCCATTGGCGGTGTTTCATTTAATAATGTCGGTAACAGTTTGAATCAAATTATTGCCGCTGTAAGTGGTGGCGTCGGGACTTTGGCCGACGGTGGTATTTCGCTTGCAGGAGGCGGTGGCTCTGGCGATGAGCTGGAGTTTGGCGTTCTGTTGCAAGCCTTGGCAGGCACATCCAATACTAATATTTTATCCACGCCCAGTATTATGACGTTGGACAACGAAGAAGCTGAAATTGTTGTTGGTCAAAATGTCCCTTTTATAACGGGCAGTTCAACCAATACCGGATCGGGTGTCAGTAACCCTTTCACCACCGTTTCCCGACAGGATGTGGGGCTCACCTTGCGGGTAACGCCTCACATTCATGATGGCAACGTGGTGAGATTAGAAATTTATCAGGAATCCTCAGCGTTGGTTACCAAGTCTACCGTTCAAACTGCCGATGTCACCACAAATAAACGCTCGATTAAAACCACTATTTTAGCCGATGATGGTGAGACCATTGTTTTGGGGGGCTTGGTTGAAGATAGTCTTGACGAGTCACAAAATAAAGTGCCGTTGCTGGGCGACATTCCCATTCTTGGACGTTTATTTCGCAGCAGTGTAACCACCCATAATAAACGCAATTTAATGGTTTTCCTGCAACCGACTATTATTCGCAATGTCAATAATGTATCTGCCTTAACTCATCGCAAGTACCAGGGTTTAAAAACCTTGCAGCGGTCTTTGTCTGACTCGGGTGTTAGCCTTGATATTGATGTTGATGCGAACTTTCCAGTCTCTCTTGATGATTTATTTCAGAATCTGGATGCGGAAACAAGCGTGAATAGCAGCAACGAACAAGCCGTTGAAGCTGAAGAAAACATAGACTAAATCCTGGCTGCCGAAAAACAGCTAGGGCTCTCAACTGGAAAATATAAACAGGCAAGCAAAATACCTTAACAAAGCAGGTATTAGTTTCTAATAGTTAAAACCACCTTAACAGAGTCATCTACCCTGGAGCTGTCAATATAACCAATGCCGCCTGGGTTTTTCTGTAACCACTCTTTTACCCCCTTATCACCGCTGGCTTTCTCCGGTGGAATGGCTTGCCCTGAAAAAACCAATCCAGCCCAGCGACTGCTGACTTGAGCGGCAGAGCTGCCGGTAAGCTCCATATAGAAATTTTCTTTCAGTTTAAAATTGTCCTCTTGTTCAACAATTTTAATACTTCTGCCATCAGGTAGTTTTTTGGTAACGCCTAAAAATATGCGCTGGCCTTCCTTCATTGTAATAGTGGATAAGGGATTGTCTTTATGCACAACCACGGCAATGTCTGCACGGACCGGATTCGAAATAAGCATAGCTGCTGCAAAGAAGAGGGCTATTGTTCTGGTGATAAGTGGTGTCATGGTCTTCTCCTTGAAATAAAAGCATTAACAGCAATGTAAATATATAGAGTAAAAAGGTTTACATGGCCATGGCTTTAGTTGGCGGAGCTGGCATAAAAGAAATGGTAATTAAAGTTGGATTTTTTAGTTCATCAACAGCCGTTTTAATGCCATTGTTTTCCCAAAACCTGGAGGAGTAATAAAAATCTATACCAAAGCGAAATTTTGCACCGGCTGGAACGCCTTTGATGTAATAACCTATTTGAGGATGGCTACCTGGCATGCGTTCAGGCTTGTCTTCTTCATCGTTCAGAGACGAGTCTTTGAAAAGTAGCTCAATGCCGCCACTAAAAGATTCATTGCTTTGAAAAAAGCCAATAAAGTCCCAGCCTTTTCCAGTGCTGCCAGAAAACCAGCTATTGTCTACGCTAATACTGTTAAGGTCAGGCTTGAATGCTCCGCTACCGGCAAGGACAGGTTGTCCTGAAGCTAGGGCGCTGGTAAATTTCATGCCGTCCAGTTTGTTAAAGTCGTAGGAATATTCAATCACCAGATTGTCTTTGATAAACGCTGCGGCTTTGGGCGTGGTTGCTTCAACTGCAAAGTGAAGGCTGTTCTCCGTGGCAGTCAAGTTACCGCCTGCAGCAATAATGTCTTTACCAAAAACTGACAAGGAGGCATCCATTTCAATAATGCTTCTGATGGCGCCATTTTTTATGGCGACAATTTCACTGGGTAATTGTCGATTGTTTAAGGTAACTTTAAGTAAGTTAAACTTAATTTTGATACGAATTTTAGCGCTATCCAATAAGCTGCGCTGTTCTTCAAAATCCGAGTAAAAATAATCCTCCCAAATTAAAATAGATTCCGGGTCGAATTGTTGCGAAAATTTTCCGGTTGTTAATAATCCCGTGCCTGTATCGTAATGAGTATAGACTTTTTCGCTTCGATTTGGGTTGTCTTTGAACAGGTAAACAAATGCCTGTTTGCCGTTCGCTAAGCCGACGCTGAGTTCTGCAATCAGTTGTCCTGCGGTATTGTCAAGCTGGGGGGTGGAGGCTTTATTTCCAGCATCTTTTAACATAAATGCCAGCTCATCCTGTGGTTCCAGTATGCCCTCATTGCCATTGACTGGGATTTTCCCGCCAGCAACATGAATAAGTCCATTCACATTTTGATCGTCAAATTGGTAGGGTATGGGGCTTAAAATACCGTTCTTGGATAAAGCCAATAGCGAATAGTGTTGGTAAGGAGTATTAAGCAGTTTTTTTAACTGTTCACCCTTTACAATACAAACCTCTATCTGCCTGGCCGGCGACAGTGATTGATAATATTCGCTGTTTTCATTAAGATCGTTAGTGTTTGCAAATAAGGAAAAGGACGTTAAAGTAGTCAGCAAAGTGAAGAGAGTGAGAGCTGAATTTTTGTGAGAGATAACAGTATTCATGATGCTACCTATAATAATTACGAGCGCTGAAGTTGGCTCAGGTTGGTTCTGTTAGCCTTGGAGAGTCAGACTATCATTCCTTTTGTTGAAAATAAACAAATAAGCTACTTCTGGTTCAATCGCAATAAAATTAAAACAATACGGTTACTTTCATGCTATTGATAATCCGTCAATGAATCAAAATATAAACTTAAGGAAGTAAAAAATGAGTGTAGATTATTCTATTGCTACAAGGTCGTTTAAAGCAGCAATATCTACAGCCAATCGCGCTGGTGATTTTATCAATAAATTTTCAAGTACCAAGCCTAAACTTGATGAGCAGGCATTAATAGCCGCCGCCATAGCAAAAACAAAGGGCTTGAGAGACTTTGGTGAAGGCCAGGCATTAAAGGCACTGCATCAATTGGTTGATTCCCTTAATAATGAGAGCGAGCTTACGGCTGTGGGTCGACTCATGGTGAAGCAGTGGTTTGTGAACACGCTTAAATCCAGGCTTCAATTTGAAGAGTACTGGAAAACACATTTAGAATTAAGTGATGTAAAAATTAAAAAGCCATTATTCATCGTGGGCTTGCCAAGGACGGGGACAACTATTCTGTTAAACCTTCTTGCACAAGACGTGCATCATCGTTCACCACTGGCCTGGGAGTGCATGTCTCCTTACCCCAGGCCAGGAGAAAACAAAAAGCTTGATGCTTCCCGTATTAAAATGTCAGATCGTATGTTGAATGGCTTTTTTGTAATGGTACCGGAAATTTTGTCTATACATGAAGTGCAAGCGGAATGGCCGCAGGAGTGCACGTTAATCACTGAATTTGAATTCTTATCTATTAGTTACCCCGCAATGTACAACGTGCCAAGCTATCAGGCATGGTTAAATCAGCAAAACTTTGTTCCTGGTTATGAGTTCCACAAACGTTTTTTGCAATATTTGCCGCAAGCTGAGGATCAGCGCTGGCTGTTAAAGTCGCCAGGGCATTTGGCTGTGTTGGATTCATTGCTGGAAGTTTACCCTGATGCTCGCATTATCCAGACACATCGCAATCCGGCCGAGTGTATCCCATCGCTTGCAAGTTTCGGAAGATATTTAAGAAACATATACTCAAATGCAGAGCAGTGTTGTGACCCCCAGGCCATTGGCCAACAAACAAAAGAGACTTGGATTCATCACCTGAATCGTTCAGTCGAAGTGCGAGATAACAATCCAGATAAAGCTGATCAGTTTTACGATTTACATTATGCCGAGTTTGTAAAAGATCCAATAAAAGAGATTGAAAAAATTTATCACTACTTCGATTTGCCCTTTTCTGATCAAACAGCCCATAGAATGCAAAGCTTTCTGAGCTCCAATACTCAAGGGAAGCACGGAAAACATAATTATACACTGGAGGAGTTTGGTTATAGCAAGGATAGCTTGCAAAAAGACTTTGGATTTTATTGCAGTCGATTTAATGTAAATTAATTTTATGGGCTCTCCTCTCTCCTTTAACCCTAAAAAAGTGGTGCCGAAAGAATATCGGCACCACTTTTCCCTTTAGTCGGTTGATTTAATAAAGTAATAATTTAAAAAGCAGTTTTAGTTTTTAATGGTTAAAATGCTTTTAACGCTGCCGTCTACTTCTTTGCTGTCTATATAACCAATGCCGTTTGTGTTGCTTTGCAGAAAAGCTTTGACGCCTTGATTGCCGTTTGCCACTTTAGGAGGAATCGCCTGGCCTGAGAAAACCAAACCTGCCCAGCGGCTGTTGATTTGTGCTGAATTTTTATTGGTTAATGCCATATAAAAATCTTCTTTTAAATCGCTATTTCCTGATTGGTCAATAATTTCAATGTCTTGACCGTTAGGCATTTTTTTTGTCACCCCCAGAAATATACGTTTGCCTTCTTTTAAAGTGATAGCCGATAAAGGACTGTTTTTGTGTACTACTACGGATATATC
>JBECKY010000001.1:0-28587 GCA_040235475.1 Pseudomonadales bacterium | reverse complement strand
GTCCCGTATGGCAATATCCACCGCCATGGTGGTCAGCGGCGTGGCATATATTTGTTCACCGGAATCCAGCATGGCCTGAGTTATCACAGTGCGCATGGTGGAAATAACCGGAGTCATCCCTGTGGTTATATCAATGGTATCGGCATCGGCCGTGATTTCGATAAGGTACGGGGGATTCAACGGAAAAGGTAAAGCTAAATTTTGGATTTGCGCCTGGCTGTTGGTAGAACCTGAACCAACCGCACTTCCCTTAAAATCTGCAGCGCTGAAATCAATAGCGAAAGCTGTCACCACCGCGCCCGCCAGTGGTCCTTTGACACCACCGCCTGATACAGATATTGATCCGCCCCCAGAAGAGTTAGACCCGGATGATGAAGAACTGCTTCCATTATCACTACAGGCCACCAGCGAGATAATCGCGGCCGCCAGGAGAAAAGTAGAACAGACAGATTTAAGATTTTTAAGGCTAAGATGCTGTAGGGTATGGGGTTTCATTTCCGACTCCGATTTCAGATACATTCTTGCAACGCCAGGCAGAGCCCAAGGACTCTAAAAATTTTCTAATATCAAGAATGCAGTACTTCGAAGTAAATAAATATCACCCGAACGGGTGATATTGAAATTGAACAGGCAGGAAAAGCTCAACGCACAGCAATTAGCGCTTTTAAAACCTTGGAGCGAAACTCCCGACGATACAGCACGCCGACAACCCAGGCAGTGGCCAACATAAACGCCCAGGGATTGAGAAACCACACCAAATACGCCAAGCCAAAGTAATAAGAACGCAAGCCAAGATTAAAAGCATATGCAGCCCTGGAAATAACTTTAGCTGCGTGCTTGGCATATTGTTGTCCAGCAGAGTCGTTCACATCCATTTTAACCGGTGCCCGCCCAACCAATACACTGGCAAAACCGTATTGCCGTAGCGACCAGGAAAACTTAAAAAATGCATAGACAAATAAAGCCGATAAAATAAGCAGCTTGGCTTCCCATGCGTGTTCGCTCACTGCCATATCAAAAGGCAGTTTAGCACTGATGCTCAAGACATCTTCTCCTGAGCCCAACACAGCGACCACACCGGCAAGAATCAGTAAAGTGGACGATGCAAAGAAAGAAACATTGCGCTCGAGGTTGGCCAATAGCGCTGCATCAGCAACCCGATTGTCCCGGCCTAATAAGGCCTGCATCCATGCCTCACGATGCTCAGCCATCACACTGGCCAGACATTGCCGTGTCAGCGATACTTTATTGGCATAGGCCGTATAGCCAATCCAGCACAAGACAAACCAAAATAAAGCCACGGCGTCGGTTCTGGAAAAACCCTGTATCAGTTCAGTGCCTAGTACTGCGCTTAGATCAATCATTGAAAAGTTTTAACCATAAATGCGAAGCCAGGCATTATTATCTGCTTCTACCAGAAATTCGTATACATCTGCTTCCAGTCCCTCTGGCTTGCCAAATTTCTCATTCAGCGCATCAACAATATCCTGCACGCTTCTTTTACCGTCACAAAGTTGCAGCACTTCCCCAGCACTGGGGTTTAACTCCACCATACCTTCCGGGTATAGCAGCACAAAACAGTTTTGTGCTTCTTCCCATTGCAAGCGGAACTTTTCGCTAATGGCTATCACACTTTCTGCATTGAAGTTATTCATCAATTAACAGGGCTGCCTTTGACATTGTGGTAGGGAGGGGTATTGTGTACATAGGCCATGGTCATGGCATCAAGCATAGTCCATAGAATGTCGAGCTTGAATTGCAGAATATTTAATGCCCGCTCCTGTTCTGTGCGGGTAACAAAAGTATCCAGGGTAATTTGCAGACCGTGCTCAACGTCGCGTCGCGCTTCCGACAAACGATTGCGGAAGTATTGATAGCCTTCTGCGTCAATCCAAGGGTAGTGCTCTGGCCAGCTATCCAGGCGTTTCTGGTGAATAGTCGGGGCAAATAACTCTGTCAGTGAAGAACAAGCCGCTTCCTGCCAGCTGGCATTGCGGGCAAAGTTGACATAAGCGTCTACGGCAAAACGAACACCCGGCAGTACATGTTGCTGTGACAACACTTCGTCACGGCTTAAACCACAGGCTTCCGCCAGTCGTAACCAGGCCTCAATGCCACCTTCACTGCCAGCATAACCATCATGGTCGAGAATTCTTTGCACCCAATGACGACGCACGTCCCGATCCGGACAGTTGGCCAGAACATTAGCGTCTTTTAGAGGAATGGAAATCTGGTAATAGAAGCGGTTGGCCACCCAACCTTGAATCTGTTGCTGCGTACAGCGACCGCTGTTCATATCAATATGCAGTGGATGGTGGATGTGGTAATACTCACCTTTATCACGCAGCTTTTGCTCGAACGTTTGACGGCTCCATGCTGAATTTTGTTGCTTGCCGGTTTTCATAACAAATTTTTAGTACCTACATTACTCACTATTGAATGAACTGGCTGATTACAGCTCTATCATCATCCCATCATAAGCCACGTCAATTTGATTGTCAGCAAGTTCAGCACGCTCAGGGGAATCTTCATCAAGAATAGGGTTGGTATTGTTAATATGGATAAGAATTTTTCTGGGTTTAGACAGGCTATTCAAGACGTCTATCATGCCACCCTTGCCCGACTGTGGTAAGTGCCCCATTTCAGCAGCAAGCTTATGACCGACCCCGGCCCATTGCATTTCATCGGCACGCCAAAAGGTGCCATCCACCAGGCAGCAGTCGGCTGATTCCATATAGGCTTTAATAGTATCACTCACCGAATTTAAGCCTGGGGCATAAAAGAGTTTTTTACCGGTACGAATGTCTTCAACCTGTACGGCGATATTGTCACCGGGATGGGGATCGTGTCGATGGGGGGAATATGGCGGCGCTTTACCATCCACGGGGATCACGGTAAATTTCAATCCGGGGACTTCGGGCATTTCAATGGTTGACCCATCAATGGCTAACGGCTTACGGTTGATACCTCCATTCCAGCTTTTAAGTAATTCAAAAATTGGAAATCCAGTAGTTAAATCCTGATCCACCATGTCGGTACAATAAACCGAATGGGGGCAGCCTTCGCGCAGCATCAGCAAGCCAGTGGTATGATCTAACTGGCTGTCAATATAAATAATGGCGCTAATAGCGGTATCACGCACCTTCCGGGCAGGCTGTAAAATCGGATTTTGCGCCAGCTGTGTCAACAAGTCGGGGGAGGTATTAAACAAAACCCAATTCTTATTGTCTGCAGTGATGGCAATCGAGGATTGGGTGCGGGGCGTGGCATTGACAGTGCCGTCTCTGAGGCCCTTACAATTTCGGCAATTACAGTTCCACTGGGGAAAGCCGCCACCAGCGGCGGATCCTAGTACCAAAACACGCATTTATAATTTCCAGAGACCAGAAAAAGGCAATAAAAAACACCGGAGCCCTTGCCTTAACTACATGCCAAGCTTTCAAGGCTTAGCATTAGCGACAGTGGCAATCCGGCATTCAGCAGAAAGAACTTAAATTTTTTTATTTAAAACGATCAGTTAGCGACTATAGAAATACATGGTTACTTCAAAACCAAGGCGCAAATCTTTGTATTCAGGTTTAGTCCACATAATGCAGCCCTTCTATTATTTTGGTTTAGGTCGTATTCTTTGCTCAACGACACAACTTTGAGCAGCTCTGAGCGCTGCCCATCACTGTAGAGAATACCATTATGGCAGAAAAAAACCACCCCAAACAGCCCGTGCATTATGGCGAGTGGCCCTCCCCCATTACCGCCCAGATGGTAGCCAATGCCGCTACCAGCCACAGCCAGATTCAGGCTCTTAGCGATGCAATCTACTGGGTGGAAACCCTGCCTGAAGAAAATAACCGCTGCGTTATTGTTTGCCAACGCCTCAACCAGGGGCAGCCCAGCGGTGAGCCGGACATTCTTACCCCCGCTGAATTCAACGTCCGCAGCCAAGTACATGAATACGGAGGAGGTGCCTATTTGGTGGCACATACGCAAGAAAGTAAAGCCGTCTATTTCTGTAACTTTGCTGACCAACGGGTTTACAAGCAAAACCTTAAAGGCGGTGCGCCCACCCCCCTGACACCCGAAGGCCCCTATCGTTATGCCGATTTCTGCATTGACAGTAAGCGCCAGCGATTATTTGCCGTTCGCGAAAACTTCACCCGTGTTGAAAAACACTTAAGCCAGTACCCGGAAAATGAAATTGTCATTATTGACACCGAAACCGGTGACACCGATGTATTAATTAAAGGCGCAGATTTTTTTTCAAATCCCCGCATCAGTCCGAACGGTAAAAAATTGTGCTGGTTATGCTGGAACCATCCACAAATGCCCTGGGACGGTACCGAATGCTGGGTGGCGGAGCTTAACGAGGAGGGTATTCCCATCAGCGGCGCCAAAGCGGCGGGGAGCTCTGAAGAATCGGTATTTCAACCGCAATGGAGCCCGGATAACGTTTTACATTTTGTGTCTGACAAAAACGGCTGGTGGAACTTATACCGCCGGGTAGACAGTCAAGATGCCGAAGCCCTTTATACCATGGAAGCGGAATTTGGCCGTCCGCAATGGGTATTTGGTCAATCCTGCTATGATTTTGACGGCAGCAACAAGGGTAACATTGTCTGCTGCTTTAATCAGGCTGGATACTGGCGACTGGCCAAGCTGGAACCCGGCAATGATCCTGGAGCTGAAAACCCTTATAAGTTGCTTTGCTACAAAGATACTTTTGCTGATATCGGCTACCTTAAAACATCTGGTGACCAGTGCGTATTTGTCGCTGCCTTTGCAGATAAAGCTGCCGAGATTCTTTTGGTTAATGTTGACAGCCAAAAACCTGCCGCGCTCAAAAAGGCCTCGCCCCTACCCATGAGCAGCGGGTATTTATCATCCCCTCAGGGACTGACTTTTACGACCACCGACGGTTCTGAAGTCCATGGTTTTTATTACCCACCAACAAACAAAGACCACCCAACACCAGCAAACCACCCACCTGCGATTATCAAAAGTCATGGCGGCCCCAGCTCGGCCACCAGCAGCGCCCTGGATTTCAGCCTGCAATTCTGGACCAGCCGGGGCTTTGCCGTGTTTGATATCAATTACCGTGGCAGTACCGGCTTTGGTCGCACGTTTCGCGAAAAGCTCAAAGGCGGCTGGGGTAAAGTAGACGTAGAGGACTGCATAGCCGCAGCGGAATATCTGGTATCGATTGAAAAAGCTGATAAAAACCGCCTGATTATTCGCGGCAGCAGCGCCGGAGGTTATACCACCCTAAGCGCCCTTACCTTTAGCAACACATTTAAAGCCGGTGCCAGCTACTACGGTATCAGCGATATTAAGGCGCTGGCGGAAGATTGCCATAAATTCGAATCACATTATGTGCAAAATCTACTAGGGCCTTTACCGGAGCAGGAAGCACTTTATTTTGAGCGCTCTCCGCTGCACTTCCCCGAGCAACTAAGTTGTCCAGTGATTTTTTTTCAAGGGGCAAAAGACCATGTCGTACCGAGAAATCAGGCACGCAAAATGGTCAGCGTATTAAAAGAGAAGCAGCTGCCCGTGGCTTATGTGGAATTTGAACAGGAGGCGCACGGCTTTCGTCTCACAGCTAATATTATTCAGGCTCTGGAAAATGAACTTTATTTCTACAGACGCGTTTTGAATTTAAAAAATTTGGAACGCCTTAAAAAGGTCGAAATTTACAATCTGGCGGCTATAACTGACTAATACTTACTAAAGACTAAAGGTGGCCTGAATCGGATTATGGTCAGAAGAACAAACCTCAAGCACTCTGGCGCCAGTGCACCGAAGGCCCCGGTAAAAAACGTGGTCAAGGCAGCGCCTGAAGACTTGTTTCCGGCCATCCTCAGCAAAGCACACATCGGTCAAACCACTTTCGCCCGCCATATCAGTCAAGATCCGCATCCGTTTGGCTCGCCAGGTGTTAAAGTCTCCGGCCAACAGTACCGGGCCCTGGTGATCGCCAAGCTGTGAAAACATATCCTTTAATTGCAGGGTATATGCCACCGTACCAAAACTGAAATTAATCGAATGAATATTAGCAACCAGCAATGTTTGCGTGCTACCCGAAAGCGGATATTCGGTAATTAACGCCGATTTAGGGGTACGAAAAAATGGCTCTGAATGATTCAACGCATCGTTTCTGAGGGAAGGCACACTAGCAGCCGTTAATAGGCCAGTAGGTACTTTATTGGCAACAAAGCCCTCCGCCACATGCAAACTCAGATGGTCAGCAAAATGGTTGTAAAAATCCTCAACCAGCAAGGCTTCCTGCAATAAAATTAATTTAGACTCAGCAACAAGGCCCTTGAGATCATTCGCCCAAAACTGCTTTTTCCCTTTAAAGATATTCCAGTTAAGCAAGCGGATTTCTGAAGAATTAACAACGCTCTGGTGCTTTAAGGTATTGATAAATTGCATTAATACTCTGCCTGAACAACTACTAAAATGGATCGCACTCAGGTCGAACTTGCAAGGATAAAATTTTTGCAGTAGAAAGCGACAAGATATGGCCTGCTTTTAATATGAGGGTATTTATTGTTAATTTCAAGCAGCTGATTGTAAACAAATCACACTTTGAGGGTGTATTGTTCAGAGACTCCTTTACATCGCTGGCTAAGCCAAGATGAATGCATCAGCAATTTAGAGAAATAATAATTCTCATTTCCAAAGGAGTTTTTGTATACTGCTGTCTATCATCAATTCCTACCAAAAACAACCGGATACAAAACCCAACACATGGAAATCTTCCTGGTTCTTTTATACCTACTGGCACTACTGGCGGCTGTACATTCGATCTTCCATACCCGCACCTCGCAAGGCACCATTGCCTGGGTTATTGCCCTGATCACCTTGCCAATTATCAGCATCCCCATGTATGCGCTCTTTGGGCCAAGAAAATTCCAGCAGTATATTGATGCCAAGCACCACGGCGACGAAAAAATCAGCCTCATTAATAAACAGGTGCTCAAGCAATTTGAACATTTTAAAAGTCAGTTAAAAAGCGACCTGGCAAATATACACGTCCTCGAAAGCCTGGCCAAACTGCCTTTCACAAGCAACAACAGCGTTAAGTTACTTATCGATGGACAACAGGCATTTCCTGCGATGTTGAAAGCCATTGCAGAGGCCAAGGATTACATCCTCATTCAGTTTTATATTGTTCGTGATGACGAAATGGGCCTGAAGTTCAAGGAAGCCCTTATTAATAAAGCCTGCGAAGGTGTCAGGATCTATTTTCTTTACGACAGTGTCGGTAGTCATGATCTGCCGAATCATTATATGAAAAACCTGAAAGAACATGGCATTCAGACCGTCTGTTTCAATGATGCCAAATTTTCCATTAACCGGTTCCAGGTTAACTTTCGGAATCATCGTAAAATTCTAATTGCAGACGGTAACATTGCTTTTGTTGGCGGGCTTAATCTCGGCAATGAATACATCGGCATCTCGGACAAATTCAATTTCTGGCGTGACACCCATGCATTATTTACCGGGCCCTGTGTTCAAGGCGTGCAGTTCACTTTTTTGGAAGACTGGTATTCTGAAACCCGTGAAATACCGGAACTCAACTGGATACCGGCAAAAGCAAGGGACATGGAAAACAAGGAAAACCCCTATCCAGACAAAGACATCTTGGTTCTACCCAGCGGCCCCATAGACGACCTTGAAACCGGCACCTTGTTTTTTCTGCATCTGATTAACTCAGCCCGCAAGCGCCTCTGGATTGCCAGTCCCTATTTTATTCCAGACGTACAGGTTATCAGCGCCCTGCAACTTGCCGCACTTCGTGGTGTCGATGTGCGCATTTTGTTGCCTGGCCAACCGGACAACCGGCTAATGCAATTAACAAGTTACGCATGTTTTCAGGAAGTGGTGTCGGCAGGTGTAAAAATATATCATTATCAACCCGGGTTTATGCATCAAAAAGTTTTATTAATTGATAATGACATCAGTGCTATTGGCACTGCCAATTTAGGAAACAGATCGTTTAGATTGAACTTTGAATTGATGATGTTAATTGCAGGCAGGGTTTTTGCTTCAGAAGTAGAGACCATGCTCGCTCATGATTTTGAACAAAGTCGACCTTTTGATATCGACAAGATCAAACTCAAACCTTTTTTATCACGCTTGATGATCAAGACAGCGCGACTGATGGCGCCCCTGCAATAAAGCAAGCAGAGGTTTCCTGGATAAAGGAGGTTACACCGGTAAGTTATTCTCGCTGTCATAAGGTAAAAAATAATCCGGATTCGACAGCATAGTAATAAGCTGCTTGGCTTTTTCAATATCGGTATGTTTAAAAAGAAAACGCACAATGTTTTTCTGCCGTTCAAACACCGCTATTTTAAGCTTTAATTCAAAACCGGAAAATTGCAACTCCAGGTCATCCGCCTGGGTTGCTTGCTCCAGGCAAAGCCTGGGCAGCTCCATTAAACCACCAGAATAATTGATATCTTTTACTGACACTATTTGGTGCATGCGCATACTGTCACTAAACAACCAGGCATGAGAAAGCACTGGCACCATTCTTAAACTGCTTCTTTTTCCTTGAGTTGCAACTTTATCAGGGCTAAGCACCATCACCCCCGGGTTTTTAGCTTGTGACTTTTCTTTTAGAAAACTATCAATGGCAGTCAACACCGTGCCCATGCTGTCAGCCTGAACCAGATGGTCCGCATTTTTAACCAGTACAAACTCAGCGTTATCACATCGTGCAGAATATTCAGCTGTTTCAAAGGGCAGCACAAAATGATCAAATTCACCGGCCAGAACCAAAGCTTTGGCCTGAGGGAAATTTTTAAGGGTATTCTTTCTAGGCTGTTTATTTTCCAGCTTGTTAACAGCAAGATAATCCAGCACTCGCTTTATATTACTCTTATAGTGCGCCTTTTGATTATCATCAAGCTGCTTAATGCGTTGCCGCACCAGCCTTCGGCAAGGGGTTTCAGCAGTGTTTAAAGGCGATGCGATTTGATACGCACGCTCAGACTCATCTTCCGACAAAAACCGTGGGTTAAATAAGCATAATAATAATGCTTGAGAAAAATTCTCAAAACTTTCCTCCATCATGCTGATTGACTCTTCAAGGGTCAGCAGGAAAGAGCGCCTTGGCGAAGCCATAACCCCCGACACAACCAACCTGTTAACTTTATCTGGAAACTGTAACGCAAAGGCATGGGCTAAAAGACTGGTAAGAGAAAAACTGATCAGATCAATCACTGGCAAAGCCAAAGCATCAACAAACTGACTAAGCAAATCAGCCATATCCTCTATGGATAACCCATCTGCGCTCTGTATATTGCCACCATAGGATGGCAAACTGACAATGATCACTGGGCGGGTTTTATAAAGTTTGGGAACAAACTCGCGATACGACATAAAGTGCTGGAAATCACCGGCCAAAATCACCGCCGGAGTGGTAGCAGCAACACTGGCATTTTTAGAATATGCCATGTATTCAACGCGATAAGCCCCCAACTGAAGGCGCTGCGGGCTAGCGCTTAATGCTTTCTTAGAAAAAGGCTTGTACAAATCCATCTCCATATCCCAGCCACTTATTTCAAGTGCTCATACCTCACCTTAGTCCAACTCAGATCGGTGGAGGAAGCAACGAAAATCCCTATGCGCTGTGCATAACATATAGTGTTATAATAAGCAGCAATATTTTAGCAATCTGCTATCTAAGCACATTTGACCCATTGGGGATAGTACCTGGTATACCTTCTACATCTAAAATGGTTGCCCAACTTAACAAGCTAGTAAAATGTACTATGCAGGCTTTTTTTAGAACTTATCTGGATGAAAACTGTTATCAATGACTATTAAAGATTACATGCGAACAGTGGGGCTACAGGCAAGACAGGCATCACGCCCCATTGCAAAAGCCCGCACTGGCACAAAAAATACCGCGCTTATTGCCATTGCAGACAACCTGCAAAAAAATCGCCAAACTATTCTTGATGCCAATCAACAAGACCTTGAGGCAGGCCGAAAAAAGGGCCTTGACGATGCCTTGCTCGACCGCCTGGAACTAAGCCCCGGACGTTTTGAAGCCATGATTGCAGGTCTTCAGCAGGTAGCGGCCTTGCCTAACCCTGTTGGCGAAATAAACGACATGAAATACATGCCATCGGGCATCCAGGTTGGCCGAATGCGTGTCCCTCTAGGTGTGATTGGTATTATTTACGAATCCCGTCCCAATGTAACGGTTGAAGCGGCAAGCCTCTGTTTGAAGGCCGGCAACGCCTGCATTTTAAGGGGCGGTTCCGAAGCCCTGCATGCCAACAGCGCCATCGCACAATCTATTCATATCGGCCTGGCTCAAAGCGGCCTGCCAGAAACAGTGGTTCAGGTGATCAATACCACCGACCGGGCTGCTGTGGGTGAATTAATCACCATGCCTGATTTCGTCGATGTGATCGTTCCCCGCGGCGGCAAAGGCTTGATTGAACGTATCAGTCGCGAGTCGAAAGTACCGGTTATTAAACACCTGCATGGTGTCTGCCATGTTTATATAGATGATGAGGCGGATGAAGAAAAGGCCTTAAAAATTGCCTTAAACGCCAAAACCCAACGCTATGGTACCTGTAATACCATGGAAACATTGTTGGTATCCACCAGCGTTGCGGACACGATATTGCCAAAACTCGGCCAGCTGTATGAAGCAAAGGGCGTGGAATTACGAGGCTGCAATAAAACCCAGGCAATCATAGCCTGGGCAAAACCTGCCAGCGAAGAAGACTGGGAAACAGAATACCTGGCACCCATATTGTCCATTAAGGTGGTTGCGGGTATTGATGAGGCTATCGCTCATATTAACCATTACGGCTCGGCCCACACCGATGCCATT
Organism: Pseudomonadales bacterium; assembly: GCA_040235475.1. Classification (GTDB taxonomy): domain Bacteria; phylum Pseudomonadota; class Gammaproteobacteria; order Pseudomonadales; family UBA3067; genus JBECKY01. The sequence continues at coordinate 17,726 of JBECKY010000001.1, read as the reverse complement.
GTTAGCGAAAACTATTCAAAAAGCCGCCAATTTATTACTGAAGTAGATTCCAGCTCGGTGATGGTGAATGCATCCACCCGCTTTGCCGATGGCTTTGAATACGGCCTGGGTGCAGAAATAGGCATTTCTACCGACAAAATTCATGCCCGCGGCCCGGTGGGTCTCGAGGGCTTAACCTCACAAAAATACATCGTACTGGGTGACGGCCATATTCGCACATAAGCACAAAAACAAAGCGGGAGCACTGATATTAACGCCATAGGCATTATGGGTGGCACCTACGACCCGGTGCACTTTGGTCACTTACGCACCGCTTTGGAGATAAAACAAAATCTCGGTTTAAGCGAAATCAAGCTGGTACCCTGTCATATTCCCAATCACCGACCTGAACCTGACGTTTCCGCATTACATAGAATTGCCATGCTCAACCTTGCTATTGCCGATGACTCAGAATTAGTGGTGGATAATCGAGAGTGCCTGTCCCCCAACACCTCCTACACGGTAGACACTTTGAAGTCCTACCGCAGTGAATACGGTGGCGAAAGGCCCTTGTTGTTGATCATGGGTATGGATGCGTTTTCCAGTCTGCCTCAGTGGCACCAGTGGCAGCGTATTCTGGATCTGGCTCATATTGTGGTCGCCCACCGACCAGGCGTCGAGTTACCCACTCAACACGTGCTGAAAAATATTATCGAAAAGCATTTGGTTGCCGACAAACAGCAACTGTTTGTTTCACCCTCTGGCTGTGTGTGGTGGCAGGCTGTCACCGCATTAGAAATCTCATCCAGTCAAATACGACAGTTAGTGCAACAACAACTGTCGCCAAAATACCTGCTGCATGACAGCGTGTGGCACTATATAAAACAACATCAGCTGTATGGTTACAAAACTGAAATTTAAACCCTTTTAGCAGGAGCTTGATTCTATGCCCCAAGCCAACACACTTTTAGACATTACCATTGCCGCACTTGAAGAGCTTAAAGCAAAGGATATTGTCATCCTCGACGTAAGCAGCTTGTCAAGCGAGATGGATACTTTGGTTATTGCCAGCGGAAGCTCTAATCGTCAAACCAAAGCACTGGCTAACAATGTAGTGGTTAAAGCCAAAGCAAATGGCTTTAAACCGCGGGGCTTGGAGGGCACAGAGCAGGGGGAATGGGTTTTAGTGGATCTGGGAGATATCATTGCACATATCATGACGCCTGCAACCCGGGATTTTTATGATCTGGAAGGTTTATGGCAGGCCCATTCTGATAGCGCCACGACCACCATAACTCAAAAAAAATCGTCTACAGAAAAATAGCAGCACGATAACAGTAAAAAATGCGCATCAAAATAATTGCCGTGGGCCAAAAAATGCCATCGTGGGTTAACAGTGGTTATCAAGAGTATGCCAAACGCCTAGGCACTGATATTACTCTTCAGCTGGTGGAAATTCCGGCAGGCAAACGTAGCAAAAATGCCGATATTGGCAAACTGATTGCCCGGGAAGGCAAGCTCTCTTTAGCCTCAGTGGGCAAAAACGATTGCATCATTGCTATGGATGTCTTGGGAAAACACCTCAGCACTGAAGCAATGGCTCAACAACTGGCCACTTTCCAACAAGAGGGCCACAATATCAGCCTGTTGGTTGGCGGCCCTGAAGGCCTGGCGCCGGCCTGCCTGGAGGCCGCCAGGTTAAAATGGTCCCTGTCAGCTTTAACCCTCCCCCATCCCCTTGTTCGAATATTATTAGCCGAACAAATCTACCGTTGTTGGGCATTACTGAAAGGGCACCCCTACCACAAATAAACCCAGGTCGGCCTGAAAAGGTTTTAATCCGTGCTGTGAACCACTGCCAAAAGCGAAAATAACTTCAGGTATAATGTTTCTTAATTCGCATAAAAATATTTTTTATTACAGAATTTTAAAGCTGCTGACTTCTCAACAGTCTTTTTATTAAAAATAAAAGCACAAATGGGCCTGCGGCAAGCACATCAAGTCAAGCGCCCATCAATTGATTTACGGTTTTTTTAAGTGCCAACACAACTCAGCATTAAAGATAACTCCCGGGAAATTCGGGTTCATAAAAACCGGGCAGCCTTTGCGATGGCAGGGATATTTCTTCTGGCTTTGGTTTTGCTTTCCCGCATGATTTACCTGCAAATAATTCAGCATGAACACCATATTACCCAATCTGAAAAAAACCGTGTTCATCTTGAAGCAATTGCGCCCACCAGAGGACTTGTTTACGACCGAAATGGCATATTACTGGCTGACAACCAGCCCAGTTACTCAGTACGAATTATTAAAGAGCGTACCAAAAACCTGGATCACACCCTGCAACAACTGGCACAACTGATACCAATCACTGACGATGATTTAAAACATTTCCAAAAAAAGATCAAGCAACGCCGCCGACCTTATGAAGCTGTACCATTACGCTTTCATTTAACCGAAGAAGAAATCGCCCGCATTGCAGTTAATAACCACGCCTTACCGGGCGTGGAAATTGCTGCCGATCTGAAAAGATTCTACCCACAAAAAAACTTGTCGGCTCATGTTGTCGGTTATGTGGGACGAATCAACGAAAGCGAACTCAAAAAACTTGACCCTACCCAGTACAGTGCTACCCATTATATTGGCAAACTCGGTGTTGAAAAATATTATGAAAGCTTGCTGCACGGTGATGTAGGCTACCAGGAAATTGAAACCAACGCCCACGGCCGGATCATGCGGGTGCTTAATCAACAAGATCCTGTACCCGGTAAAAATCTACACTTGTATCTTGATGCCAAGCTGCAAAAACTGGCCACCGATTTATTGGCTGACTACCGAGGTGCAATTGTTGCCATAGACCCTAATACCGGGGGGGTCCTTGCTTTTGTCAGCACCCCCGCCTACGACCCCAACCTCTTTGTCATCGGCATCAGTACCAAAAATTACAGCGCACTGCGTGATTCCCCTGACCGGCCGCTATTCAACAGGGCACTAAATGGACAATATCCACCCGGTTCTACCATAAAACCATTTGTTGGCCTTGCGGGGTTGGAACATAATATAACCAACTGGCAATACACTATTTCGGATCCTGGCTGGTACCAGCTGGAAAACGATGAGCGCTTTTACCGTGACTGGAAACGCCAGGGGCACGGCCATGTTAATTTATCAAAAGCCATTATCGAATCCTGCGATACTTATTTTTATGAATTGTCCTTTAACCTGGGCATTGATCGCCTACATGATTTCATGCAGCAATTTGGTTTCGGAAAACGCACCCACATTGACCTGCCGGGCGAACCCCAAGCCTTAATGCCCTCCAGTGAATGGAAAAAGAGAACCAAGGGCGTACCCTGGTTTCCTGGGGAAACACTAAACGCCGGTATCGGCCAGGGCTTTATGCTTGCAACCCCCTTGCAACTGGCCACTGCCACAGCAATCTTGGCTAATAAAGGCAAAGTAATAACGCCTAAACTGGCTGACCTGGGATTTGAGCAAAATCAGGCAGACCCTGATTCCAGGCATATTAACCTTAAAACCCCCAGTAACTGGGACGCCATGATCAGCTCCATGACTAAGGTCATGCACAGTTTTAATGGCACAGCCAGAAGCAGTGGCGCCGGGGCTAAATATAAAATTGCCGGCAAAACCGGCACCGCACAAGTCCTTGGCATTAGACAAGGTGAGCGCTACGAAGCCGAAAAAATTGCCGAACGTCACCGTGACCATGCCTTATTTGTAGGTTTTGCGCCGGCAAACAATCCCCAAATAGCCCTTGCGGTGATTGTTGAAAACGGTGGCGGGGGTGGCTCCACCGCAGCGCCCATGGCTCGTGAGATTTTTGATGCTTATTTGCTCAGCGCTGCCACAGAAGAAAAATCAACAGCACCAGAAATGCCACCGCTGGCAAATAACTCTGGACAAACTGATACTATAACCGCATCTGCGAACGATCTGAGTCAAATTACTTCCAGGATGTAAGTATCCAAGGGTAGAATAAATGCAAGACCTTCTAAACCAACCTTTAACTAATTTGTTGAAAAACAATAATTGCTAATGCGTCAATCAGACTTTATCAGACGATTACCTTTTGATGGCTCTCCGGCTTCGCGCCGCATCTCGCTTTTCAATGCCATTCATTTCGACCTGCCATTGGCCATTGGCATTTTTCTGCTCTGCCTGCTGGGCTTATTTGTGGTTTACAGTGCCAGCAATGGCAACATCGCTACTGTATACCGCCAAGCCACCTACATGGGTATTGGCGGCGTTGTGATGATGCTCGCGGCGCAAATATCGCCGCGCACCCTGGAACGCTGGTCGCCCTGGCTTTTTGGTTTAGGCATCCTTTTATTATTGGCGGTGCTCGTTATGGGCAGTGGCGCCAAAGGTGCGCAACGCTGGTTGGATTTACCGGGACTGCCAAGATTCCAACCCTCGGAAGTCATGAAACTGGCGGTACCGATGATGGTTGCCTGGTTTTTGGCGAAAAGGATCCTGCCTCCGTCCACTAGACCGGTGTTAACAGCCTTCACAATCCTGGCTTTCCCTGTTTTCCTGATCGCCAAACAACCTGACTTGGGTACAGCAATCCTCATTGGCGCCTCAGGGCTGTTTGTAATATTTCTTGCCGGTATGAGTTATCGATTGATCATTTTTGTTGCAAGCTGCGGCGCCCTGGCCGCCCCGGCGCTTTGGTATACCATGCATGAATACCAACGGCAAAGGGTGTTAACTTTTCTTTCGCCAGAAAGAGACCCCCTGGGTAGCGGCTGGAATATTATCCAATCCAAAACGGCCATCGGCTCCGGTGGTTTTTTTGGCAAAGGCTGGCTGGCTGGTACACAGTCGCGCCTGGATTTTTTACCAGAAAGCTCTACCGATTTCATTATTGCCGTTTATGCCGAAGAATTTGGCATGCTGGGCGTAACTGGCTTACTTGTGTTATACCTGTATATTGTTGGCCGAGGCTTGTATATTAGCAGCCAAGCTCAAGATTCATTCAGCAGATTGATAGCGGGCAGTATTACATTAACCTTTTTTATTTATGTGTTTGTAAATATTGGTATGGTAAGCGGCTTGTTACCTGTGGTGGGTGTGCCTTTACCCTTAGTCAGCGTTGGCGGCACTTCCATCGTGACCTTGATGACAGGATTCGGTATTCTTATGTCAATCCACACCCATAGAAAATGGCTATCACAATAGCTTAATAATCAATCAATTTTAATTTGTAAGGAAGAACAAAACCATGCCAGCAGTAAAGCAATTCATTAATGGATTCTGGTTTATCAGCCAGCTATTCATTATTTCATCGTGTGTCGCCTGCTCTGACACAAACGAAAAATCTGGGGGCGACTATGTCGAAAGAAAGGAGTTGATTACCCTGCTGGATGAGCTTGAAAAAGAGTTTAAATTTGATCGCCAGGAAATTGAAACCCTGTTTGCTGATGTTAAGCGCGAGGACAGTATCCTTAAAGCCATCAGCCGTCCTGCAGAAAGTAAACCCTGGAAAGAATACCGTCCCATCTTTATCACCTCGAAAAGAATTAATCGAGGCGTTGATTTCTGGGAAGAGCATCGTGAAACCCTGGAGAAGGCAGAAGCAAGTTACGGCGTACCTGCAGAAATCATTGTTGCCATTATTGGTGTTGAAACCTTTTATGGCGGCAATAAAGGCAGTTTTCGGGTGATTGACGCCCTGGCAACATTGGGTTTTGATTACCCCAAACGCAGCAAGTTTTTCAGTAATGAGCTGAAACACTTTGTTGTTCTTAGTCGCGAGGCCGGTCTTGATCCGGCAAAAGCCAAAGGTTCGTACGCCGGGGCAATAGGCTACCCGCAATTTATTCCCACCAGCTACCGCCGTTACGCCGTTGATTTTGACCAGGACGGCATTACCGATTTGATTGACAACCCGGTTGATGCCATTGGCAGCGTTGCCAGTTACTTCAAAGCTCATGGCTGGCAAACTGGCAAACCCATTATCTTTCCCGCCCTTGTTAATAACAAAAATTTTGACGAAAGTGTTACCACTCTTGGTCTGGAACCCTCACTAACGCTGGCGGAACTGAGCAAAAAAGGCATATCCGTGGACACGTCCAACCAAAACATCCCACTGGCTCCAGAGCTTAAAGCCACAGCATTAAGCCTTGAAGGCAGTAAAGGCGACGAATACTGGTTAGGCCTGGATAACTTTTACGTTATTACCCGTTACAACCACAGCGCACTTTATGCTTTGGCGGTGTTCCAACTCAGTGAAGCGATTAAAAGCGAAATGGAAAAAAAGCGTGTTGCCCAAAAATAATCTTAACAGCAGAATATTAAGCGTCGGCCTGCTCGCGTTTTCCCTATTGATCTCTGGCTGCGCAACCCACAAGACCACCTCACCTGTAGATGCGTCGATTCCGCCTGATTTTCATATTAAAGACAGTGCCCCCCGCATTCAGTTTGACCCCAAAGACATTGCTCCAGTCATTCCAGAATGGGAACCTTACAGCCAATACGGCAACCGGCCCTCTTATCAGGTGCTGGGTAAAACCTATCATGTCCTCAGCAACCCAGGGCACTTTAAACAACAAGGCATAGCCTCGTGGTATGGCACTAAATTTCATGGCCGCAGAACATCAAGCTGGGAATTCTATGATATGTTCGCCATGACAGCTGCGCATAAAACCCTGCCCCTGCCCAGTTATGTCAAAGTAACCAACCTTGAAAACAAGCGCAGCGCCATTGTTCGCGTTAATGATCGCGGGCCATTCCACGACGGCCGCATCATTGATTTATCCTATGCCGCAGCCCATGTATTAGGTGTTGCCGACAAAGGCACTGCTCCGGTGGAAATCGAGCTGATCTCCCCTGCTAAGACAAGGCAAATACCGGTGAAAAAAACAGCTCAAGCCACCCTCCCTGCTCACTTAAACCCCAGCAATACTACCAAACCGGCAGTGGCTGCTTCGGGCACAGAACAACTCTACCTTCAGGTCGGTGCCTTCAGCGCCCTGGATAGCGCACAAAACCTGCAAACAAAACTAATGGCAATAATAAATCACCCGGTGAGCATTAGCCCTATTGCCACCAAACCCAATGGGTTGCTAAGAGTAATGGTTGGGCCTTTCCAACAAGCTGAAGAAATGGATCAAATCAGTGCCCTGATCCAGTCACACCAACTGGGCAACCCTCTGGTAAAAACCTGGTAGGGCTTGAATCATTGTTTGAACATTGAAGTGTATCACTTGCCTTTTATCACAAGGCCCGTGCTACAATTCGGCCTAATCAAAGCACCAGCAGGTGCCCCATACGTTAAACAGACAACCAATCCCATGCTGCGAAAAAATTTAACAAGCTTTTACTCCCTGCTACTTATTACCTTCTATATTCTGGCCCATAGCGCAGCAAGCTCAGCAGCTGCACTTATTCCTGACCCACCACAAGTAAAGGCCGAATCCTATTTTCTGCTTGAGGCCAATACCGGCAAGGTTATTGTCAGCTTTAATGCCGACCAGGAATTACCGCCAGCAAGCTTGACTAAAATGATGACCAGCTACGTAGCTTCTCATGAAATAAGCAAAGGCAGCATTTCCAAAGATGATATGGTTCGAATCAGCGTGAAGGCATGGCAAACCGAAGGTTCAAGAATGTTTTTGCGCGAAGGCACCTCCGTGTCGGTTGTCGATCTGCTTAAGGGCATCATTATTCAATCCGGTAATGACGCCAGCATCGCGCTGGCAGAGCATGTCGCTGGCAGCGAATATGCATTCGCCGATCTAATGAACCGCCATGCGGAAAGGCTAGGCATGCGCAACAGCCATTTTGTTAATGCCACGGGCTTGCCAGCAAAAAATCACTTCACCACCGCCAAAGACCTGGCCACCCTGGCGCGTGCCATTATTAATGACTATCCAGAGCACTACAAACTTTATGCGGAAAAAAGTTTTACCTTCAACGGCATTACACAGCCCAACAGAAACCTGTTGCTAGGGCGGGACAGTTCAGTGGACGGTTTAAAAACCGGTCACACCAATGCAGCCGGCTATTGCCTGGTGGCATCGGCCAAAAATGACAACATGCGCCTGATCTCCGTGGTTATGGGCTCCAAAAGTGAAGAAGCAAGAGCCGTGGAAAGCCAGAAACTGTTGACCTATGGGTTTAGGTTTTTTGAAACCGTATCACCGTTTTTAAGCAACACACCTTTAACCAACAGCAAAGTCTGGATGGGCGCGGCTGATGAAGTTATTCTCGGCCTTGCAGAAGACTTTACCGTGACCATTCCTAAAGGTGAAATGGATAAAATCAAAACCCAGTTCACCATTGATCCGGTTATCAAAGCACCCATTGCAGCAGGCACCACCTACGGCCAAGTCAATTTGAGTTTAAATGGCGAAACCCTTGCCGATCTTCCCTTGGTTGCTTTGGAACCGGTAGATAAAGGTGGGCTGTTGAAACGCATTATCGACTACATCATCTTACTGATTACCAGCCTGTTAAAATAATCGATGGACATTGTTTACCTAAACGGTGCTTTTGTTGAAAAAGCAAAAGCCACCGTATCAGTTATGGATCGCGGCTTTCTACTTGCTGACGGCATTTACGAAGTTATTCCGGTTTATGCTGGCAAACTGTTTCGCCTTGAAGAGCACCTTGACCGCCTGCAACGCAGCCTCGACGCCATTCGCCTTGAGTCTCCCTTCAAGCGCTCACAATGGCAAGCCATACTCTGCGAATTGATAGAAAAAAACGGCAAGGGTAACCAGGCGATTTATCTGCAAGTAACCCGCGGTGTAGAAGATATTCGAGACCACCGCTTCCCCGATCAGGTACAACCTACGGTTTTTGCCATGAGCAGCCCGATTCACAAACCCCCCGGGCAAAATCTCGATACCGTACAAGGCATCAAGGCCATCACCACCAAAGACATTCGCTGGGATCGCTGCGATATTAAGTCCATTGCCCTGCTGCCCAATCTACTCTTGCGCCAACAAGCCCTGGATGCCGGAGCCCAGGAAGCCCTGCTGATTAAAAACGGCTATTTAACCGAAGGTGCCGCCTCCAACTGTTTTATTGTTAAGAACCAAGTGATATACACCCCGCCCAAAAACACACTGATACTGGGCGGCATTACCCGCGACCTGATCATTGAACTGGCGCACAGCCATAAAATTCAATGCAAAGAAGAGCTTGTCAGTACAGAAGCATTAAACAATGCCGATGAAATCTGGATCAGCAGCTCTACCAAAGAAATTGTGCCCGTTATAAGCCTGGATAAGCAAACCGTTGGCGAAGGTAAAGTTGGCCCAATGTGGCGAAAAATGGCCGAACTTTATATACAATACAAACTAAACCTGTTTGATACCTAAGCTGGACACCGCTGAGCCGTGAATATAGTGGACATAGAAGAAAACCTTTGGGAATTTCCCTGCCAATTCCCGCTTAAAATCATGGGCCCAAGTCATGCCCCTCTGAAAACCGTGGTGCTCAATATTGTGCAAACCTACGTGCCTGAATTTAATAGCGGCCACATCAGCATCAAGGCCAGCAAAACCGGCAAATACCAGTCGCTGACAGCCATGATCCAGCTTAGCAATAAATCCCAGGTTATCGGCATCTACTCAGACCTTGCCAAACACCAGCAAGAGACCGACCATATCTCCCTAGTACTCTAAGATGGCCACTGAGCACCGCCTTTTGGTTCGCCACCTGGGACTGCAGCCCTACCTCCCAACCTGGAAGGCCATGCAAACCTTCACCAATGAACGCACCCCGGAAACAGACGACGAAATCTGGCTGCTGCAACACCCAGCGGTTTTTACCCAGGGGCAGGCTGGAAGAGCCGAACACCTGCTGAACCCCGGCGATACTCCAGTCATCAAAATTGATCGCGGCGGACAAGTCACCTACCATGGGCCAGGACAACTTGTTGCCTACTTGTTAATCGACTTGCGCCGAAAATCACTGGGGCCCAGGCAACTGGTTGAAATTATGGAACACGCACTGATCGATATGCTGGCAGATTACAAAATCCACGCCAGCCTGCAAAAAGGCGCACCCGGGGTTTTTGTGGCCGCTAAAAAAATCGCCTCCCTGGGCCTGCGCATCCGGCGCGGCTGTTCCTTTCATGGCCTGGCACTTAATATCAATATGGATCTGGAACCCTTTAACCGCATCAACCCCTGCGGCTACGAAGGCCTGACCATGACACAAGTAAGCGCTTACATACCCGATATCGATAGCCGCGACATTGAACAACGACTGCTTCAACAACTGGTGCGCAAACTTGGGTATAATGAAACCGTAGAACACTTTAATAATACCTAACAACACCCAACTTTTCTGACCTAGAAACCCCAGGCACAATGTCAAACTTCGACAACCAAGACCCACTGATTAAAAAAAATCCCAACAAACAACCCGGCATCAATCCCCGCCGTGACCGAACCGTGCAAGGCGTTAAACTCCGTGGCGCCGACAAAGTTGCCCGCATCCCCATAAAAGTGATTCCCACCGATGAACTACCGCGCAAACCCGACTGGATAAGAGTACGCTTACCCGCAGCCACCAAAGAAGTTACCCGCATCAAATCATTGCTGCGGCAACAACAACTGCATACCGTTTGTGAAGAAGCATCCTGCCCCAATCTGGCCGAGTGCTTCAGCGGCGGCACCGCCACCTTTATGATCATGGGCGACATCTGCACCCGCCGCTGCCCCTTCTGCGACGTTGCCCACGGCAAACCCAATGCCCTCGACCAAAATGAACCCAGGCACCTGGCCGAATCCGTGGCTCTATTAGGCCTGAAATATGTGGTTGTGACCTCCGTCGACCGCGATGATTTAAAAGACAGCGGCGCGGGCCACTTCGCGCAATGCATCAGTGCAATACGAGAACAAAGCCCCAGCACCACCATTGAGGTGCTGGTACCCGATTTTCGCGGCCGTATGGACATTGCCTTGGAAATACTCACCGCCAGCCCACCCGACATCTTCAATCACAATCTGGAAAATGTACCGCGCCTCTATAAAGCCATGCGGCCCGGCGCCGACTACCAATGGTCCCTCGACTTGTTAAAAAATTTCAAAGCCGCAGTACCCGATGTACCCACAAAATCCGGATTAATGCTGGGCCTTGGAGAAAACATCGAAGAAGTAGAACAGGTGATGGCCGATCTGCGCAGCCACAATGTTGATATGCTGACCCTCGGGCAGTACCTGCAACCCAGTAAAGAACATGCGCCGGTTAAAGCCTTTATACCACCGGAAGAATTTGACCGCCTGGCAGACCTGGGTAAAAAGATGGGTTTTTCACGGGTGGCCAGTGGGCCTTTGGTGAGATCGTCTTATCATGCCGATAAACAATTGGCGGGGAAAGAATTAAAGTAGTCCAGTTCAGCGCTTTTTTTAGTGTTTAATTGGCTTAGGTCGGTGTTGCCGGTTTATTTTCTTTCCAAAAATAGTTATTCAAAATCAATTCCGCTGGGATTTTATCTTTAATTTCTTCATGCTTGGCAGGCAACAAGGTCCAGTGCAGTTCCGGCCACATGTGGTGGGCAGTATGGTAGCCTAAATTCCAGGTAAAAATATTGAACAACCAGTGCATATTGTTGCGCGATGCGGAATACTCATCTTGTGAATGGATACCCGAGTGATGAGGATAGGTGGCATCAAGCAGATTCAGTATCATCAACACCATGGGCACAACAAAAAAGATAAGCGCATTAACAGGGTTGTAAACGATCAGCGTCGCCAATACAGCATTGCTGACAATAAACATCAGCCAGAATTTACGTTTCAAGTCAGGAAAGTGCCTGGAAATTTTTATAATCTCGGGGTACATACGCAATGAGTTAATAAACATATATTCCCACCGCCCCATGTTTTTACCATCGGCATGCTGCCATGAGGAAGGATCCATCTCCGGGTTAAGATAATGGCGGTGATGGCTGACTACATGATGAATGGTCCACGCATAGGGGCTAACGCCTGATTGCAGATAAAGAGGAATTTCATAAATACGGTTGAGCAGCGGTGACTTGAATGTTTCGCAGTGGCAGTGATTATGACTTACGGCGATGGACATCGAACCTAGCGTCAAAAATAAAACCGCGATGGGGACAGCTATAAATATATTTTCTATATAAAAAAAGGCTGCAAGTTGAATCAGGAAAAAACCCATCATAATGGCTGTCGGCAGACGATCAGCCGGATGGTTGAATACTTTATTGAACATCTACTACATCTCGTTCGCGTTGACCCACTTGAAGTACGTTAACCACGAACTGAGAGCACTCAAAATGTGGTTGAGCTTTACCGTACAGACAACGAATTGTCTGATTATTAACTATTTCGTGGGCCGGATTCTACGCAGATTAAGAGGTTGCGACAAGCCCCTCGGGACAAACAGTTTGTATCACCTATTGACAACACAATAACCGCACATTAGCAAGCAACAAAACTTCTACTACCTTATGCTACTAAGACCCTATAAAACAGCAAAACCAATGTAACACCCTGGATCGTCAAAAAATGAGAATCGATACACGAAACTTTCATCAGAGGCGAAGGTCTATGCCTGAGTGCCGGGCATTAGAATTAGACGCAATAAAAAATGTACACACTTTGTACTTACTTCATTATGTTAATCTTAGCCAAATTCAAACCAGCCAAGGCCGAAAGAAAAATGTCAAATATCATTTTAGAATCCACTATCACTTGCCCTGAGTGCCATCATAAAAAAACTGAAACCATGCCAAGCAATTATTGCCAGTGGTTCTATGAATGTGATGCTTGCCACAAAGTGCTAAAACCCCTTAAAGGGGACTGCTGTGTCTACTGTTCATACGCAACGGTAAAGTGTCCACCGATACAGCAGGGCGACACCTGTTGCGAGTAAATCACTTAACAAGGAAAAAATGCATGCCGGTTCATTTTGCTAAAGGATCACAATGGCAAAATACGTATCTAAAAAACTGTCACCACCATGATCGATCGTTTTTTTATTTTCAGCATTAAACCCCTTTCAGTATGGAGCCAAAATTGTTTCAGGAGCCGCTTGCGCAAGCGATGGCAAACCCACGAATATCCATAGACAAATAAAAAATTGAGAACATAATTGCAAAATTGCAACACTCTTTTTTTCAAGAGATTGTTAAAGATTATCCATCGCCTGATGTTGAACATCGTGCCGAGTGTCAACAACACCTTGAACTTCTTTGGCTTTATCGAGGACACTTAATATGTCTTTCAATGACAGTTGCCCAGAGGATAAATCAGGAAAGCTTAAAGCACTGCTTTTTTTTGTGTTTATCTCCAGCGGGTTGGCATTATAAATTTGCTCCATTTTAAGCAACAACTCCTTATTGTTCATCGCGACAATAGTGGCATCATTTACAATTGTCACAAGCTCGCTGCTGCCGTGCAGGTTTTTCTCATCTGAAAAGTACCACTTACCGTTTTTATCTTTCCATCTGTATACTTGGAAAGAAGTGCTGCTTGCATTCACATCTGCTTCAACTCCGCCTAAAGCATTCAAGCTGGATTGGCTGTTCTCTTGATTAAAAGAAAAAATGGCCTGCATAGGCCCTGCTAATAAAGACTGTACTTTATCAATACCTTTACCAAATCCGCCCTCGCTGCGCGCCACATCTTTAAATGAAATCAGTGGGCCGCCATCAGGGCCTTTTAAAACCAACGGCGCCGCTAAGGCTAAAACCAAAAAAAAACTCACTAATTTCACAAACAGATTCATCCTACCTCCCCTTTTTTGTCTTCTTTTTCCCTTTCTTTTGAACCCTAAAATTTATCCAGTAACAACTATTAAATAAAGCACTATTAATGCCCCTTGTTCACAACTTTCTGCACAGATAAGCCAGCATAAATGCTGAATGCTCTATTTTGGTGCATTTCACGGCTCTACTTTGAACACAAAACAGATGCAAACCTTCTCAAAACTGTCTTAGTATCATCCTAAAAATTCTCCCCACTGCTATTTCGGCCTACGGGCCGCACCAAAAAATCCTAAGCATCTGATTATAAAGGGTGGAATTTATAGTCGTCGACATAAGCAGGCAATTTACCGGGGCTAAACTTTTAACGCGTCATTTGAGCTGCTAACAGGCACAATAATTGCAATTTACCACTTAAATGAGTGAGAGGCCTTGCATGGCCTAACAAAACAAGCACCGGTCACCCAGGTCATTCTCTAGCGAAATGTCTGAAGAACCACTGCTTAAGTTAGTAACTTTGAAGCAACAGCCATGCAAAGATTTCAAATAATACCTTAGGCGTGAATGCGTGGCTTCGAGCTTGGTATAATTTTAATCGTAATAAACGGAGAAACAAGTGAGCGTTAAAACCCGCCTGGTTATTATTGGTAATGGGATGGTCGGCCATAAATTCCTGGAAAATATGGTGAAAAGCGGCCAATCTGAAAAATTCGAAATCACCACATTCTGTGAAGAGCCCCGCTTAGCCTACGACCGGGTACAGCTTTCTGCCTTTTTTTCCGGGAAAACCGCTGAAGACCTGTCACTGGTGACGCCAGGGTTTTATGAAAAAAACAGCATTACTGTACACACCAGCGACAAAGCCATTGCTATTAATCGACAAGCGAAAACGGTGACTTCTGCCCAAGGCCTTGAAATTGCCTACGATAAGCTTGTTTTGGCCACCGGTTCATTTCCTTTTGTTCCGCCTGTACCCGGCCATGACCGGGAAAACTGCCTGGTTTACCGAACCATTGAAGACCTTGAAGCCATTGCCGCCGCTGCTAAAAACAGTAAAGTCGGCACCGTTGTAGGCGGAGGCTTGCTGGGCCTCGAATGCGCCAAGGCCATTAAAGACTTAAATCTTGAAACCCACGTGGTTGAATTTGCCCCGCGCTTAATGGCGGTGCAAATAGATGAAGGCGGTGGTGCTGTTCTGCGCAAAAAAATTGAAGCTCTGGGCGTCACCGTTCACACTGAAAAGAATACCCAAAACATTGGCGACGGCGAGCGATGTTTCCACAAAATGAGCTTTGCCGACGGTGAAGAACTTGAAACCGATCTGATTGTATTTTCTGCCGGTATCCGGCCTCAAGATGAACTGGCCCGAGCCAGTGACATTGAGATAGGCCCAAGAGGCGGCATTGTGGTTAATAATAACTGCCAAACCTCTGACCCGGACATTTATGCCATTGGCGAATGCGCACTTTGGGATCAGCGCATTTTTGGCCTGGTTGCGCCCGGTTATCAAATGGCTCAAGTCGCATCTGACCATATTTCAGGCAGCGCTGACAGCGAATTTACCGGCGCAGACATGAGCACCAAACTTAAACTAATGGGCGTTGATGTTGCCAGCATTGGTGATGCCCATGCACGCACCGAAGGCTGTCAGGCCTATACTTATATCGACGGGATCAACGATATCTATAAAAAGATTGTAGTGAGTGGCGACAGCAAGCACTTACTTGGTGCGGTACTGATTGGTGATGCCGCTGAATACGGTAACCTGCTGCAATTCATGCTTAACCAGATTGAATTACCCGAACACGCCGACAGCATGATCTTACCGAACCGTGGTGATGCACCGTCTGGCCTGGGTGTAGATGCTCTCCCCGACAGCGCGCAGATTTGCTCCTGTAACAATGTTTCAAAAGGCGATTTATGCTGCGCCATTGAAAATGGTGCCATGACACTGGGGGATCTCAAAGCCACCACCACTGCGGCTACCGGCTGTGGTGGCTGCGCAGCATTGGTTGGTCAAGTGTTAAAAGTGGAGCTTGAAAAACAAGGCATTGAAGTCAGCAACGATATTTGCGAACACTTTCCCTACAGCCGCCAGGATCTTTACAACCTTGTACGGGTCAACAAAATTACCCGTTTTGACGATTTATTAGAAAAGTACGGTAAAGGCAAAGGTTGTGAAATCTGTAAACCTGCTGTCGGCTCCATCCTGGCGTCTTGCTGGAATAACTACATTCTGGAAAACAATCACCTTGGTTTACAAGATACCAATGACATTTATCTTGCCAACATGCAAAAAGACGGCACTTACTCTGTTGTACCCCGAGTGCCTGGCGGTGAAATAACCCCGGACAAACTCATAACCCTAGGTGAAGTTGCTAAAAAATACGACTTATACACCAAAATAACCGGTGGCCAACGCATCGATTTATTCGGTGCCCGTGTTGACCAGCTTCCCCAAATCTGGAAAGAACTGGTAGCCGCCGGTTTTGAAAGTGGCCATGCTTACGGCAAAGCCATGCGCACCGTCAAATCCTGCGTTGGCAGTACCTGGTGTCGCTATGGCATGAACGACAGCGCGGGCCTGGCCATTGAAGTTGAAAACCGCTACCGGGGTTTAAGATCACCCCATAAACTCAAACTCGCAGTATCCGGCTGCACCCGCGAATGCGCCGAAGCGCAAAGCAAGGATGTGGGCATTATCGCCACGGAAAAAGGCTGGAACCTTTACGTTTGTGGCAATGGTGGTATGAAACCACGCCACGGGGATCTGTTAGCCTCAGACCTGGATAAAGAAACCCTGGTCAAATACATTGATCGTTTTTTTATGTTCTATATCCGTACCGCCGATCGCCTACAAAGAACCTCAGTATGGATGGAAAACCTGGAAGGCGGACTGGAATACCTTAAACAAGTTGTTATAGAAGACAAACTTGGTATTAATGCGCAACTGGAAGAAGAAATGCAGCACGTAGTTAACACCTACGAATGCGAATGGAAAAAAACCATTGAAGATAAAGAAGCCGTTAAACGCTTTACCCATTTTGTAAACTCAGAAAAATCAGATAGCAACGTGGTTTTCGTTCGCGAGCGGCAACAAATTCGCCCCGCTACCGAGGAAGAAAAAGGCGGCGTAAACACCAAACAAAGCGTAAGCGCCTGAACTTTTTACCAGCACGTTTTACTCGCGGCCTCGGCCGCGCTATTTAAGGTAGTACACATGAACCAAGCAAAACCAATAGAAAACACCGCAGCAGATGCCAGCGCACAATGGCAGGACATTTGCTCTTTAGAAAGCATCATTCCCAACAGTGGCGTCTGTGCTTTAGTGAACGACAAGCAAATTGCCGTTTTTAGAATTGGCCAAAGCGAAGAAATATACGCCATTGATAATTACGACCCTATTGGCCATGCCAATGTCTTATCGCGCGGCATTATAGGCGATATTCAGGGCGAGCTGGTTGTTGCCTCACCCCTTTATAAACAGCATTTCAGTTTGAAAAGCGGCCAGTGCCTTGAGGAAGCAGAGGTTAAACTAAATACCTACCCCGCCCGCATTCATCAGGGCAAGGTGCAAATAAGTTAATGCCATAGGCTTGCAGTTTGATCTGGTGTTGATCTGGTAATGACACTAATCCACATAAAGCTGCTCAAGTAAGCGAGCAGCAAACCGTGCCGAAAGGTATGGCAGTTGGTCTGTTTTTTACACCCGGTTTTTTACACCCAGTTTCATCATTGCTTTTTTTACAGCACGCTGCAAAGGCTGCCCGCCTGCATGATGCCGCCGCATCATGCCCGAGCGCGGATCTCGCGAACGCCGTGCTGCCGGAAACAATACTCTTGCCAGACAATAAATTTTTTAAATGCTGTAGCTTGCACAGAGTGGCCAGGCTGCTGTGTGCAACTCCCGCTAAACTCAATACAGCTTAAACGAAGAGCTTTCTATAATAAATAACAGGCGATAAATTTCCCCTACTAAAACGCAGGGTTTAATTCAGGCATGTTTCTGTCAACTTTTACCGGTGTCATGCAGCTT
>JBECKY010000041.1:0-12073 GCA_040235475.1 Pseudomonadales bacterium | reverse complement strand
GACCCTGTTGACCCTCAACCTTAACCAATACAACTTATTGAAAAATAAGGGCAAAAGTTAAAACAAAAAAGATAAAGTAGATTTCAGGAAAAGCGGCGCCTGTCGCTTTTCCTGATAGATACCTTGTTAAAAAATTAAGTAAGTGCTTGTTAAATAGATAAAAAAGAATTAGTTTTCGACGTATCAAAATAAAAATAAAGCGGCGCACAGTTTTGTAACATGTGTCGTTTAATAAACTGTTAGAACACACAAAAGGAATTCAGAGTGATCGAGATACTTTTATACGCCGGTCTTGGCATATTCATTATCGGTGGAATCGGTTTGCTGATCGCTGCTTTCAGAACCCACATACTTTGGGGGCTTGGGGTCTTATTACTTGCGCCAGTTGCCATAATTTATTTGATCGTTCACTGGCAGGATGCTAAAGGCCCATTCAAGCTACAGGTCTTCGGCTTGCTGATTGTTGTGGCCTCTGCCTACGTGAATGGCGGAATAACACTTCCCTCATCGGTAAGATCAAGCTTGGTCGGCATAGATAATTCCACGCCGGTGATTTCGTGGGGTGACTCATCCAATATACAAAATCAAAGATTTACGTGTGATGGCAGGCAACATTGCAGCCAAATGCGCTCAAGAGCTGAAGCCGAGTTCTTCATCAGCAACTGCCCCAACACAAAAATGGATGGCGATCGTGATGGCGTACCTTGTGAAAACGATTCAAGATTTTAGGTCTTGCAGTGTACGTTCTAACAATACCATCAAGTTTGTTCCGGGCCGTTGGCCCTCCACCGGACGCCCTTTTCAGGGCGCCGCTTATGGCTGGCGTTATGTTTCTCGGTAGCGAATATGGATAAAACAAAAAGGTTACGAAGGGTTGGAATTCTTTGTTGTCACTTTGCAAGAAATTACGCTTACTACAAAGCCGGATGGAATAATGGTGACCTGAAAGTTAAAGATCAATTTTGGGTATCATTGAATAGCAACTTTATCGATATAGCTGTTTTAGAATGGTACAAATTATTTGGTGACTACAAAGATAAGCACCACTGGAAAAAGGTGATGCATGATGATCAATGTTTTAAAACGCGAATGTTCGAGGAACTTGGGATTAAGCAAGCCGATCTTGATAAAATACATGGCAGTGTAAAATCATATCGAGACAAATTTGTAGCACACTTGGATTCAGAAGAAACCATGAATATTCCGAGGCTCGAAGACGCTTTACGCATGGTGTATTTTTACTATTCAGAAGTACAGAAAATATGTGATTCAACTGCAGATTGGCCAAAAAACCTAGAAGACTTTTACAAAGAGCACTTTGAAAAAGCAAAAGATCAATATGAAAGCAAAACATAATAAACTGTTATGTTCCTGCACCGTAATGGGGTCAAACACCGTAATGGGGTCATGCTGTAGTGGTCTAATAGCCCCGGACACTTTAATAAGAGATAATTATTATCAACTATTAAGGTGCCATAATGAGTCAGAAACGAACATACAAACAGTATACTAAAGAATTTAAAGAAGAAGCGGTAGCGCTTGTGCGAGAGCAAGGTTACAGCGTCCCGGAAGCCGCAAAATCACTGGGGATAGCCAGCAACATGCTATACCGCTGGAAAGAGCAGATTGAAGCACGGCTCGACGGTAAGGTTTTGTCTGAGGATGAGCGGGGTGAGTTAAAGCAGCTGCGTAAAGAAGTGAAGACATTGCGCATGGAGAAAGAGATTTTAAAAAAGGCGAGTGCCTTCTTCGCGAAAGAAATGAAATAAAATTTGACTTCATCAGAGACGAATCAGCGCATTTTCCTGTCAGCGTATTGTGTCGGGTCATGCAAGTCAGTAGATCGGCTTATTACGACTGGTACAAGCGCCCAAGGAAGCCGATTAGTGCAGAAGCCCTGCACCTGTACCATCGGATGAAAACGCTGTTCAAGCAAAGCCGTGATAGTCTGGGTAGTCGTGAAATGATGAAGAAATGTCGTGAAGAAGGTTTTACTGTAGGCCGTTATAAAGTACGTAAGTTAATGAAAAAGCTGAAGTTGATCGTTAAACAGCGTATCGCTTACAAGGTGACAACAAAACGTAATCACCAGGATGACGTGGCTGATAACCTGCTCAACCAGAACTTTAATCCGGTAGGTGTAAACGAGATATGGGCTGGTGATATCACTTACCTGAAAACAGGTGAAGGCTGGATGTATCTGGCCATTGTCATGGATTTATATTCGCGCCGTATCGTGGGCTGGTATATCAGCAAACGCATGACGACCGACCTGATCTGTAAAGCCATGATAATGGCTTATAACCTGAGACAGCCACCGGAAGGACTGGTATTTCACAGCGATCGTGGCTCGCAATACACCAGTAAGCGATACCGTAAACTGCTGAGGGTTTACGGTATTCGAGCAAGCATGGGAGATGTCGGAGCTTGCTGGGACAATGCCGTGGTAGAGCGTTTCTTTGGAAGCCTCAAGCACGACTGGCTATTTAAGATTGCTCAACCTACCCGTGAGCATATGAGAAAAGATGTGGCGGCTTACATACGGTATTACAACTTCGACAGGCTGCATACTGCAAATGGTGATCAGTCACCCATTAACTATGAGAATTCTCTAAAAAATGTGTCCGGAATGAGTTGACCAGTACAGATACCATCGATTAATTATTAGCAGAGCTCTCTAATGCAAACGGGTGCTTCCTATCAAATAAAAGAAATATCAGCAGTATCGTAACAAGCAACAAGGGAATACTGAAATAAAGAATCATATTCCAACCAAAAACGTGCATTAACACACCCGAAGCCAGTGTTGCAAGTGCCTGAAAAGTAAAAACAAAAAAATCATTAATGGCTTGCACACCAAACCTTTCTTCTGCTTCATAGGTATATGTCAGCAATGTTGTTCCACCTATAAAGAGAAAATTCCAACCGATACCCAAGGCAATCAAAGCAATCCAGTAATGCCATAAAGTTTGCCCCATCAAGGCGAATAGAATACAACTTAACATCGCAGCCACACCTAACAACATGGTATTACGAATACTGATTAAACTCATTAGTTGGCCAACGATCAAGGATGGCAAATACATCGCCATGATATGGCTTTGTATCACCAAAGCAGTTTTATCCATTGAATAGCCATCAACAACGTGCATACTGATCGGAGTTGCAGTCATAATAAAATTCATGACACCAAAGCCTATTGCGGCCGACAGCGATGCCACAATAAACTTCGGCTGTTTAATAATAGTTGTTAAGGGTCTGTTGATGCGAATGGAAGCTTCAGGGGTAAATTCTTGATTTTGATAAAAACATAAACCCACAGCAGTGATGGTCATTAAAAAAGACACGCCAACAAAAGAGCCGGTATAGGTTCCCCAGGGAAGCGCGTCCTTAAGTTTGTTTGCCACCTCAGGCCCGAACCAGGCTGCGAACACACCCCCAAGCATCACCAGAGACACGGCCTTGCCTACCTTATTGGCAGCAACACTTTCCGCCGCTGCAAACCGGTATTGCTGAACAAAGGCCATGTGCCAACCCATCACAAAGGCCGTCATGCAAAACAGATAAAACAAATGCTCAGCGATAGCATAGGCCGCCAATATTCCAGCACTGCCAGCCATAACAGCAGAGAACATAAACCCTGCTTTACGTCCAATTTTTTTCATTAATAAAGCTGCCGGAATAGCGAATGCAGCAGTGCCAATAACCATGGCTACAATAGGTAACGTGGCCAATCTTGGATCAGGCGCTATTTCAGTGCCAATAATGCCGCCCAAGAAAGCCATCACTGGTGCTGCCGTCATACCCAATGCCTGACTGATGACCAGGACAATAATATTTCGGGAAAACATTAAGCTTTCGCCTATTTTTTTCGGCTTTTAAAATTCATAAACGATACTGGTTTTATAATTGCTGTCAGTTTTCTTGATAACCAAAGGGATATCCAGGCTATTATTTTCTGGTGGCTGGTTATCATGCCTTAATTGATAATCAACTTGCAAAGCAAGCTTTTTATTCAGGCGAACTTTTATCGCTAAATTGAACAATACCCGATAATCACTAACTTGGCCGAATGCTGGCTGATAATAAACAGTACTGGATAGAGTCGCTTGAGAATTCAAGGTATGCTTATAAGCATAATAAAGGTTAAGCCTTGAAGTATATTCGGTTCCTATATTGGAAACCAAATCAACTTCTTCCTTTTCTCGAAAAACACCGACACCGTAGGCAAATTTTAAGTTGTCTTTATTGGTATTTAGTGTGCGCCTTATACCACCGCCCAAAAGCGCCCTGGATTGCAGCTGAGTAAATTCATCTTCCTCGTATTGAATAAACATTTCAGAGGCTAAGCCTGGCGTATAGTCATGAGTTAAACGCCCATGCCAAAAAATTGCGTCTTCATTTACAAATTCATTGGCCTTGCCATAGCTTCGTTCAAACAAAGCCAGCCAGGTATTTGTCACTTTCTTATAATTTAAGTTTCCAGACAGCGAATAATCTTCTTTTTTTGAATTGCCGCTTTTACCGTCGATACTTGCCATTAATTTACCGCTAAAGCCTTCAGGTAATATGGCCAAACGATTATTTTCTATATTGGAGATACTCCAGCCTTTAAGTGGCACCAGCAGCATGGATAATAAAATAATTCTGCCAGGTGGGCCTTGCAATAACTTCACCATTAAAAATCTCTCTCACTATTCAAATAGCGAAGTTTAATTCCGGTTTAAAGACAATACAATTTAAACAGTCTCGGAATAAATAGAGATCGCTTATAACCGCTGGCGAAGGGCCTCAAACAAACACACCCCTGTAGCAACGGAGACGTTCAGGCTTTCAACCTGACCAACAATAGGTATATAGACCAGCACATCACAGTGCTCTATTGTCAAACGTCGCATGCCTTGGCCTTCTGCGCCCATAACGATCGCCAGGGCACCTTTTAAGTCGGTGTCATACAATGAAGTTGCTTCGTCATTTAATAATGTACCGACGATAAACACGCCTCTTTCTTTCAGGGTTCTTATTGTTCGAGCCAGGTTGGTTACCTGGTAAAACGGAATTATTTCAGCCGCACCGCTGGCCACTTTTCTTACTGCAGGTGTTAGACCAACGGATTTATCTTTGGGCGCAATTACACCATGAACACCCGCGGCCTCAGCCGAGCGTAAACAGGCACCCAGATTATGAGGATCGGTGACGGTATCTAAAATAAGCAAAAAAGGTGGTTGTTTTTCTGCTTCAAGCCAACTTAACAGTTCATTGTCGCCCAAGGGTTTTTTTAATTTGCATTTTGCCACTACGCCTTGGTGGTTGGCTTGCTGGCTTAGTTCATCAAGGTATTTACGTTTAGCTTCGCTAACAGCGATTTGATGTTGATAAGCATAGCTTAGAAGCTCATCAATACGTTTATCATCTCGCCCGATTTGAACAACAATTTCCAGGATTTGGTGGGGCTGGTGCTCAAGCAGACTGTGAACCGCATGAATACCAAATATAATATCTGTTTTTGCCATAGCTTAAGATTTAGTTTCTGATTGAGAGCTTTGCACAATTATTCACACAGTTACGCCTTGTAGTTCTATGCTGTGCATGACGGGTAAAAGTGTGTATTTATTTTCGAGTTTTCTTTGTTGTTGGTTTTTTTCCAGGACCTTTATTGGGGTCTCTGCTGGGTTTTCGCTTTGCTTTTGTGTGTTTTTTATTTTTTTTAAGCGGTTTATTAGTTTTTTCGGCTTTATTCTTTTTACGCTCACTGACTGGCTTTTTTGCTTTGGCGTTACGATCTTTTTTAAGGATGCCACCACCGACTAATTCAAAATCAATTTTTCTTTCATCCAGATCCACTCGTGCCACTTGCACCCTAATGGGATCACCTAAGCGAAAGACTAAACCCTGCCTTTCCCCTTCCAGGGTATGAGACACTGGGTCGAAATGGTAGTAGTCGCTCGTCAAGGCCGTAATATGCACCAAGCCTTCAATGTAGACGCCTGACAGTTCAACGAATAAACCAAATTGCGTTACCGAGGCAATAACACCATCGAATTCTTCACCGACTTTATCCAGCATGTATTCGCATTTGAGCCAATCCATCACGTCTCGAGTAGCCAGATCAGCACGGCGCTCTGTTAGCGACACGTGCTGCCCCAATTCAACTAAGCGTTTTTCATCATAGGGTAAATATTGGTTTTTATTTAACAGCTTGGCGCCAGGCACACGCTCAACATGGCTTGACTCTATATTAGAGCGCAGCAGGTAACGAATGGCTCGATGCACCAGTAAATCCGCGTAACGGCGTATGGGTGAGGTAAAGTGCCCGTAAGCCGGGTAAGCTAAGCCAAAATGGCCCAGGTTATCAGCAGAATAAACCGCCTGCTTTAACGAGCGTAGCAGCACCATCTGAATAATATGGGCATCGGGGCGATCGTGTATTTGAGCTAGCAATTTCTGATAGTCAGCAGGCTCTGGTTTTTTTTTGCCGGGTAACTGCAAACCCAGGCGACCGAGAAATTCACGTAGCGTAGCGAGTTTTTCTTCAGAAGGGCCTTCATGCACTCGATACAAAGCCGGTAGCTCATAGGCCTCCAAAAGCCTGGCTGCGCAAACATTTGCACAAAGCATGCATTCTTCAATAAGGCGATGGGCGTCATTACGCTGAACGGGGACAATGGCGTCTATTTTTCTTTCTGCATTAAATATAATGCGCGATTCTGTGGTGTCAAAATCAATCGCACCGCGTTTTTCGCGGGTAGTTTTTAGCACCTTGTAGAGTTCGTTAAGATTTTTAATCTGCGGCCCTATACCAGGATAGTTTTTTTCGAAATTCGCCTCTGAATTTTTTTCTCCACTGAGAAAATCAGCCACTTTGGTGTAGGTTAAGCGTGCCTGTGAACGCATAACCGCTTCATAGAATTTATAACGGCCTACCTTGCCTGTAGCACTGATGCTCATATCACAAACCATGCACAGCCGCTCTACGTTTGGATTTAATGAACAAAGGCCGTTGGATAAGATTTCCGGCAGCATGGGCACGACATAGTCCGGGAAATAAACAGAGTTACCTCTTTTTTCAGCCTCAACATCCAAAGCAGAGTTAGGTAATACATACTCAGAAACATCCGCTATAGCCACAATCAGTCGCCAGCCGCCACTTTTTTTCGGTTCGCAGTACACGGCATCATCAAAGTCCCTGGCATCTTCACCATCAATGGTGACCAGAGGCAGCTCGCGTAAATCGACACGGTTTTTGGCCGCTGATTTCGGCACCGTTGCGGAGAATTTACCGGCTTCTTTTTCCACTTCGGCGGGCCAGACATGGGGAATCTGATGGGTTCTGATAGCAACCTCTATCTCCAAACCAGGTGCCAGGTGCTCGCCGAGTATCTCAATGATTTTTCCTCTTGCGGGCATGCGAAAAGATGGTTGGGATACAATTTGAGCGATCACCACTTCACCGGGCTTTGCCCCACCCGTATCGCCTTTATCAATCAAAATGTCCTGGGTGATTCTACGATTATCCGGCACTACAAAGTAAACACCTTGCTCATGCTGATAGCGGCCTACAATTTCTTTACTGTTATGCTCCACTACCTCAACAATAATGCCTTCTCGCCGCCCTTTACGGTCAATACCTTTTACCCTGGCAAGAATCCTGTCACCGTGGAAGATGCCTTTCATCTGCCCCTGCGACAGGTACAAATCATCGCTGCCATCATCAGGAATTAAAAAACCATAGCCCTCCCTATTCCCCAGCACGATACCGGCCACCAGATCCATTTTATCCACCAGGCCGTAAGCCCCTCGCCGGGTGTAAATCACCTGCGCATCACGCTCCATGGCCCGCAACCGCCTGCGTAACGCCTCTTGTTGCTCTTCTTCTTTTAAATCAAAAGCTTCTACAAGCTCACTACGCTTTAAAGGTCGCCCAGCATCCTCAAGGCACTGCAGGATATACTCACGACTAGGAATGGGGTTTTCATACTTTTCAGCCTCCCGTTCGACAAATGGGTCTTTAAGCGGATTTGAACGCTGTTTGTTTTTAGGCATTGAACCTTGTTTCTCCAATTAATCTTATGATTAGCACAGGTAACACGCTGTATTTGCTGATGAGCGAATCAGGACTGTAGTCAGTTGACAGATCCAGACTCAATCTGTACATTTGCGCCCTCACCCAACGTTAGGTTCTGAAAAGACCCTAAAGACTCTTGCCGAGGTGGTGAAATTGGTAGACACGCTAGCTTCAGGTGCTAGTGGGGGCAACCCCGTGGAGGTTCAAGTCCTCTCCTCGGCACCATTTTCAGGCCACACAGCCAAGCCGCCTCTCCGGGCGCCTTCCTTTATAGACTACCACAGACTAGCCTGGACAACATTAGGCATTGATATAAATAGACTTTATTTTGAGCTTAACCAGTGGAAAGGATAACTCACTCTTAACAAACAGACATCTGTAACGGAGTGAATATATGCCTTATCAAAAAACTGGCCCACTTGCTGATTAATTTCTGCGAAATCAACAAAATCGCTTTCCTCTAGATCCATTAAACCTACGATTTCATCAACATCCAGAATAGTTAATGAAGATGTGTTTTTCACTGCTGAGTCATAAGTAACAAGCTGGTACCGTGGCTTGGCTAAATCCAATTGCAAAAATTGGCCTAGATCAACAACCGGAAGGTTTCTGTCTCGCCACACTCTATGCAAGGCGCTGGCAGTCTTGGCGACAACTTTTGTATCAGGATTTTTATCAAGCCTGGCTCCAGCACTTTCTCCCACCTCTACAATACAATCAGCTATCAATAAAAGTTGATAGTTGCCGCAAATAAAATGTAGGTAACTGTTCATTAAGAATTTATTCAAGCGTGGATGAGGCTACGCAATGATTGGGCATTTTGCGCTGCAAGTTCAAAGATATTTTCACAATCAAGAATAATAACCACATTGCCATCACCCAAAATGGACACGCTGCCGATGCAAGGTATGGCGCCTAAATCGGAATGTAAATCGCGGACAAATAATTCCTGGCGTTCAAGTATTTTATCGACAATAACACCAATACGATAAATACCATTATTAATCACCACGACCTCAAAATCGCTTTCGCCCAGTGATCCATTATCACGAGTGTGTCCGTCCCTACCCATCAGTTTGTCAAGACGGTAAATAGGCAACGTCATGTTACGCAACATCATCACCGTCTGGCCCTGTACTAACTGCAGCTCTTCACCGGATACCATCAATACTTCTGCTACATTGCGTTCTG
This sequence comes from Pseudomonadales bacterium, assembly GCA_040235475.1. Classification (GTDB taxonomy): domain Bacteria; phylum Pseudomonadota; class Gammaproteobacteria; order Pseudomonadales; family UBA3067; genus JBECKY01. Next base: position 2,817 of record JBECKY010000041.1, on the reverse strand, counting down.
GAATAGCCAATTGCTGGCCACCTGCTGATACCAACACTACCCCCTGAATAGCCACCGAAAGGGGCAACCGAAGCACAAAAGTAGTTCCTTTACCAGACTCTGAAAAAATATCTATCAAGCCACCCATTTGAACAATTTTTGTTTTTACAACATCCATCCCCACACCTCTACCCGAAGTCTCGGTGATGGTTTCTGAAGTTGAAAATCCCGGTAGAAAAATTAAATTCCCCAGCTCTCGCTCAGACAGTGGTGCGTCACCCTGATTCGCCAGCAAACCGCGCTTTATAGCCTGCTGAAGAATTTTTTCATAATCTAAACCTTTACCGTCGTCAGCAATCTCAATAATCAGCGAACCATTTTGTTGTCTCGCATTAAGCGACAAAATTGCAGCCTCAGGTTTGCCCAGTAATTTACGCTCTTCTGCTGTTTCAATACCATGATCAATACTGTTGCGCACCATGTGCATTAAAGGTTCAATTAGAATCTCTACCATACCTTTATCAATCTGCACATCTTCACCAACAATATCAATCTGAACTTTTTTCCCTTGGGCATTACTTAAATTCCGCACTACCCGAGGCAGCCGGTTAAAAACCATAGCAACAGGTACAACCCGCAACTCCATAACGCTTTCTTGCAAATGCCCCAAAGTACTTTTAAAACGCATATCAGCCTGCATTATTTCGCGATGATGCTCCTCCAAACTTGATAACGTTTTTTTTAATTCATCTAGTTCTTGCGGTATCAACCTCGAAGAAGATTGCATTCTACTTATTAAGCTCTGACTCTTGCGAAGTCTCTCGAAAGATTTATTATCATATAAGACATGCGACATCATGTTCTGTAGCATAACCAATTCACCAACCTGGTTTACAAAATGGTCAAGGTTAGTACTACCAACACGCAAAGTATCGTTGGCAACATTATTACCACCAGGAAAAGAAACCTTTTTAATATTCAGCGGTTTTGCTTCCCGGTTCTCTTCATTTTCAATTTCATCCTTATAATGACAATGATGTAACTCAAATAATTTTCTATTCGAATCCATTTCGCCCAACACACGTTTTATTTCTTGAATAGGCATAGGAAATGCCACCAAAAAACGTAATTTAGTGACCTCAACCTGGGTTTCTCCCAGCCTTTTACGATGAAAAATAGTTCGGTTGCTAATGATACTACCGTTACCGGACAGCCATGTGACCAAGCCTTCTCCAAGGTCATCGGTGGCTTCAAGGTCAGCCTCTATCTCAAAAATAGTTTTATGTTGCTTAATCGCATCAACCAGATTTTCCAATGCCTGAAGTGTAAGTATTGATAGAAAATCAGCCGTTATATCAATACTATTAGCAACAAAATCCTGATTTTTTTTGACTAAATCCGCTGAAGTTCCTTCAGAAGCAGCAGTACGTAACTCTCGTAAAGTATGTTCACAAATGGCCAGATAAGGCTCATCCTCACCTGCTTCGTCATCAATCTCTATGGGCAAGCTACATGCTATGCAGATCAACTCCAACAGGGCGCTGGTCACTTCAGCATTTTTACGGTCTATTTCCCTTAACACCTGCTTAACAAAGAGAAGTAATTGTATTGTATTAGTCAGACAAAACAGTTTTGCATAAATAACCACATGGTCAACGTTAATGATAAGCTTGTCTAATACATTTTTTTCTATATCTTTATTGCCCCCTTCATGGTTTTCCTTATAGGCATTAATTTCCTTAATAAGATTTTCTGTCGCTCTGCCAAAATCTTTTAATAAACTTTTCTTCAATTGGCGGCCGGTCTCATAGGTTCCACAATCCAAACCAGAAAGGCTTTCAATATATCGAAATCGATCAAGTACTTCAGAAAACAAGCGCAAACGTGATATTTTTATATTTTCATCATCGTTTTCACTTGGAAAGCTTAGCTTATTAAGCAAATTTACAATTGATAAGAACCCAATTGATCGGGCATCTTCCTGAAGTGCCAACTTAATCTTCAAAATTTCATCAATTTTTTTTTTACTTTTAATCGGCTTTACAACAAGTATTTTTGGTAATTCAGCGCGGGACTTTTCGGAGAAGCCATCAAAACCAACCTCTTCCTCAATCACGTTATTTAATGCGTGCTCATTAAGCACATCGACTGATATTGTTTGATTTATAGTTTCGTCAATTTTTTTTTCTGAATTGTTTTCCGTAGACATAGCTTTATCTTCATAACTCTGGCAATGCTTACGGATTTCTTCAACTAAATCCTCGTTACTTTCTGGATTTGTTTTTGTTGCCCCTGCAGTTGCAAGCTGCTGTTTTAAGCAATCAATTGCCTTTAATAAAGTATCGCATAGTTCGGGGTTAATAGTGACTTTGCCGTTTCTAACAAGGTCCAGAAGATCCTCGCTTGCATGGGCAATCCTCTCCATACTGGTAAAAGCCATCATCGAACAACTGCTTTTTATGGTATGGAATTCACGAAACAATTCATCAACATCAACAGCGGTGTTTGATTCGTAAGCAAGCAAAGCCAGCTCTAAACTCTCCAGCTGCTCACTAACTTCAGAAAAAAATGCCGGCCAAAGTTTTTCAATCATTTCACTCATGGAATTTTCTCATCTTTTTAGGAGTAAAATTATATTTAGATAGAAATTCTCATCAAAAGCAGGGTGTTCAAACTACTAAATTTGGTTATTTCCAACACAATGATGTATCGCTTCTAATAATTCTGCACTTCGCTTTTCCTCAAGATCCATACTCAGCACACCGGATGGCTTGCAAACAATGTCTGCAACACCCAATTCCAGAGCCTCCATAGCTTGTGGTGAACCAAGGCGGGTGA
>JBECKY010000123.1:0-30919 GCA_040235475.1 Pseudomonadales bacterium | reverse complement strand
GCACTGTCCAGCGCCGGGCATTGTGCAGGGTTAAACAAACCGCCCAAGGCAGGCAGGGCCAGGCGAGGTTCGCCTTCGGCCAAACCGCCAAACACAATACGCAGGGCTTGCCAATGGTCATCAAAGCGGTTGAGGTTGCGGCGCTTTAAACAGGCATCGCGCAGGCGACCCAGGGCATAGCCCTGGGCGTAGGCTCGGCGCGCAAGTTGGGCTTGTTTGCTGTCTTTTTCGCCTTCCTTGGGAGCTGGATGTAATACGCGACGTTCTTCCACGGTGAAGATAAAGATCAACCGATACACCAGGCGCAGTAACTGCTGGAAGTAGGCGTCTTTGCTGAGTTCACCACTATCGAGCTGGTTACGCAGCGGCTGGTTGGCCGGGTGCTGAATAAAGCCTTCACCCAATACCAGCAGGGCTTGCTCGACACCGTTGCGCAAACCGTCGCGTACGCGGGTGCCTTCGGCCTTGCCCGTTTCACGCCAGGCTTCCCAGATGCTGTGTTCGGGTTTGAGGTTGAGCGCGGCACGGCTGGCGTGCAGCAGGCGCCAGACGGTGGCAAATTCACTGAAGCGCTGGCCTTCGAGCACATCCTGTAAATCGATCTCCAGAAAGCTTGGCCGCGTCAGGCTGGCGGCATCGCGCAGTAAACGCAGTTGTTTGCCGTTGCTGACGATGGCCCACAGGTGGGCATCGCTGGCGTTTAATAGTTCCTGCGCCAGTTGAAAGGCGGATTTCTTACGGCTGCCACTGCCTTCGATGGCAAACATCGGCAGGCTGTCATCCAGTTTGGTATTGAAGGGCGCGACCACCACCGGCACATGCCCGGCCAGAAAAGTAATGGGGTAAGCACGATCAATAATTTGAATAGCCCCAGGGCGTTGCAGCGCGCTGTAGGCGAAAACATCGCGCAGCAGTTCCTCGATAAAAGTCTGGGTGATGGTAAGGGCATCAAGATCTTCGCGCTCCAGCGCGGGTGCAAAGTGTTTCCATTGGGCGCAGGCAATCTGGAAGGCGCGGCTGTAATCGTCTTTCAGCTTCAGGCCCTTGGGGGTTTGGTAGTCGGCTTCGGTTTGCAGCCTGGCCTGGCCAAGGGCGGCTTTTTCGAGCTGATCCGGCAGAAACAGCGCACCCTCCAGGGTAAGGCTCGGCAGATTTAATGCGCTTTTGGCTTGGCGTTTTATTTTTTTCATATCAGTCGATAACTTCCCAGTAGCCGCCTTTGGTGGGGCCGTGGCGACGGAGTTTGCCGGTACTTTTGAGCTGATCCAGATGATGTCTGACCCCACTGGTGCTCAGGCCAGTGGCCTGCACTAAATCCGGAATACTGGCTTGGGGCTGTTGCCGCAAATACTGAAGTAAAACTGCTCTGGCGTTCTTTGGCAGTTCTGTCCCGGTTTCTATGCTGGTTTTTGTGCTGGTTTCTGTGCTGGTTTCTGTATTTTCTATGCTGGTTTTAAGGGTAGACACCGCCTCCTGCGCCGATGGCCGCCCGAAACAGGTAATGAACAGGCCGCCGATTTCGGTAAAACGGGTGTCCGGCGCATTTTCCAGAATCAGCGGTACTCCCCGTCCCCAGGCTTCCACCAAATGAATGCGGCGCAGCAGCTCGGCAATTTTGGGGTTGCGGCGACGGGAGACGTTGCCCCGGCGTACTTCGTCCAAAGTCAGGTTGCCGTAGAGACCGCCGGGGCTACGGATTTCCAAACGGTCTTTGAATACAGCAACTTGCACAAAGTCCGGGTCGCGCCAGTCGCGGTGGCAAAAGGCGTTGACCAGTGCTTCGCGAATCGCCTTGAGGGCAATTTCGGGTACGTCCACCCGCCGCAGACCTTCCAGCCGCATGCCGATGTGGATATTTTTCAGGATGTATTTTTCCGCCTCTTCAATCAGTTCCAGCAGATCGCCATCAAAGTCGTGGCGGTCGATGATGGTGGCGCTGGTATGGGTGGCAAATACAGCGCAGCGCAACTGGATGGGGGCATGGGCAAAAAACAGCCTGGCGGCGTTGACGGGCGCGCCCTGGCGCAATAGATCGAGCTTTTCCAGTGCGCTGGCTACGGCATCTTGCGGCAGGTCGGCGAGGGTGAGGAAGTGGCGGATTTTCTCAGGGTTCAACTGTTCAAGCGTTAGCCCGCTGGGTTCGTTTTCCCAACGCAGCGCGTCACGGTTGTTTTGCAGGATAATGTTTTTTAGCTCACTGGCACTGAGTTTTTTATCTTCATCCGCCACCCGGATGTAGGCACGACCGTAAGCAAAATAGGGTTGTTGCCAGCCTTCGGCCTCAATTTTCAGGCAGTGCCTGCCGTCGATAATCTGGCGAGTGATTCGCGGATAGATGGTCGGTTCAATATGTGCGGCAATCGCCTGAGAAACATCACGCAGGGTTTTCTCGTTCAGATCCAGCCCTGCCGAGGTGCCATTGGGAGCAATACCAAACCATAACTCAGCCTGGCCGTGCTTATTGAGCATAGCCGACAGGGAAACCAGTCCGGACTTTAATTCAGCCAGTGATTTCTTGTACTCGAGAATTTCGGTTTCCATAGGTAATGTTTCACTCATGATTACAGAGCCTCGGGTAACAATACATACGCGCCAATAACATCCACCGGCAAACAGGCATTGACGCTGTATTGCCCTACGTCGCGGGCAGCTTCGCGTACACGTTTATGGTCTTCCAATAGGGCTTGAGCGCGCTCGGTGGCCAGTGCCTCCAGTTTTTGCTGATTCTGTTTCAGGAAGTCGCTGGCGTAGTTGATTTCCCGCGTCATGGCTTCTTTGGGCAGGTTGCCGCTGGGCACACATTCCAGCAGTTTGTTCACCTCGGCGCCGGTGATCCACTCGGGGTTGGTGCGACCTTTAACGGCCAGGGCGACGGTTTCTTCTGCCATCAGCTGGAAGGGCTCGCGGCGGCGCACGTACTCCAGTTGGTGGCGCAGGCGCAGCAGGTAAATGGTAGTGACAACCTCAACGCTGTCGGTTTCGGCGGCGGCACAGCGGGCCGCCAGGTTGCTGTCGCCCTGTAGACTTTCTTCCAGCAGATGATCCGCCAACGTGCTCACCAGCGGGTGACTGCGGTGCAGTTCGTTGAAATCAATCAGCAAGGGTTGATCAATACCTTCGTCCGCCAGGCGCTGGCGCAGATTATCGGGTGTGTATTGCGGCAAAAAGCGGAAGCGATTGCCCTTGGCGGTTTCCAGTGGCGCGTTGAGGCGTGCAGCCGCGGTTTTGACAAAGCGCTGTACGTCTTCGTGAGTGCCCAGGGATTCCTGTTGTTTTTGCCATTCAGGCATGACTTCACCCGGCTGGATACGGCGCTGGGCAAACACCGTGCGGTTGGCTTTGGCTTTGGCGAGGGCGTCCTGCCATTTTGTTTCAAGCGGTGCCAGGGTTTCTACGGCATCAGCGAACAGGTCGGGCGTATAGGGCGTGGACATTTTAGAACGCTTCATCAGGGCGGCTTTGACCAGGGCCTGATTGATGCGGGTGTCATCTTCTGGCATGGGCACTAACACACCCAGTTCTTTCTGAATGGCTTCGCCTTTGCGCAGAATGACATTCAGGACAAAACCATCGACGGGGTTGTCCTGGCCATAGAGCATGGTGCAGCGCACTTCGCTGGCCTGCTGACCAAAGCGGTCGACCCGGCCTTCGCGCTGTTCGTGGCGGGTGGGGTTCCAGGCCAGGTCGTAATGAACGACGGCAGTGAACAGGTGTTGCAGGTTGATGCCTTCGGACAGACAGTCGGTGGCCACCAGAATACGCTGCGCGCCCTCTTCCATCTCTTCGACTTTTAAGCGGCGCTCTTCGGGAGTAAGTTCGCCCGTCACCGCGTCGACCAGCAGTTTCGGGAAGTGTTTTTGCAGGTGTTCGGCAACATAGTGAGCTGTAGCTACGTAGCGACAGAAAACGACCGGATGAAAGCCTTCCTGGATGAGTCCTTCGAGGTGTTTTATCAGCGACGCCAGCTTGGGATCGCCCTGCTTGCCGCTTAAGCGTTCGGCTTCTTCGATCAGCTGTTGCAGTGCCTGATTGCCGATTTGTGCCGGCGGCTCACTATCGGATGCCGACAGATCATCGGCTTCACCGTCGTGGATCCGTTCATCAGCGAGTAATTCATCTGGAGTTTGCAATCCTTCAAGACGATTGCTGAGCGCCTTGACGGCGGCTGCCGGGGAGGAAGCGACACAACGCAGCAAGGCAAGGGTGGCGTACCAGATTAATCGCGCGTCCTGCTCTCCACGCTGTTCAACGCTTTCTGCCAATTCAAGGCAATAGTTTTGCACGGCATCGAAAAAGCCACCCCAATCTCCGCTGAGCTGGTAGGTGACTTCGGTTTTCATGCGGCGCGGAAAGCCGGTGCCTTCGTTGGTTTCGGCTTGCCATTCGGTGATGTCTTTGCGGCGGCGCTGGACAAAATGACGCGCCAGCTCCTGGCGCAACGGGTCATTGGCTGAGGTGCGGTTTTGCAGTTCTGCGAACTTGGGGTTGAGCAGTGAAATAAGGTTGTAAAAAGCGGTTTCGTCACCGGAGTGTGGTGTGGCGGTGAGCATGATCAGGTGGCGTTCTTCATTGGCGGCGAGGCGTTGCAGCAACTCGAAACGCAGCTGCTTACCCTGGCCGGAAGCGGCACAGGTGTGTGCTTCATCTACGACAATACATTCTGGCGCAATTGAGAGAAAGTGCTCGCGGTGGCGTTCGCTTTTGATGTAATCGAGGCTCACCACGATGATGGGAAAGTGATCCATCAAGCTGATGCCATGAGGCACTTCCCGTTCGACGCGACTGGCGGTAGCAGAGGTGAGTGCCACGGCCTGCAAGTTGAAACGGTTCTCGAGTTCCGATTGCCATTGCTCTACCAGATGGGGAGGACAAAGCACGGCGAGCTTGGCGATTTCGCCGCGATCCATTAGCTCGCGAACGATCAAACCTGCTTCAATGGTTTTACCAATACCCACGTCGTCGGCAATCAACAGACGTACCGTGCTCAGGCGCAATGCCATCAGCAAGGGCACGAGCTGATATGCGCGTGGCTCAACGGCGATATTGCCAAACGAGCGGAACGGCCCACCGCCGGTGCGCAGCTTCAGCCGCAGGGCATCACGTAATAACAAAGCGCCGGAGTGGTTGCCGGGCTTTTCTGCATCGGGCCAGGGAAAAGTCGCTGACTTGACGGGTTCAAGCTCCAAATCTGGAATCAGCGCAATAATGTCGTCGTCGGTACCACCCAGTGGCCGAAGACGAAGCCACTCAGGGCCGGATTCATTTTGCACCACCCATTCACGGCCGCGTGCCTGTACCAGGTTGCCGGGTTGGTAGTTGTATTCTTGCATCATCAGGCTTGTTCCTCATTTACGCCAAAGATGTTGGCGTAACGGCTAAAGAGAGTGTTCCACGAAGATTGGTCGGAGGCATCGACACAGGACCAACCCTTGTCAGTCAGTTGTTGGATAATGTCTTCGGCTGGTGTTTGCGTGAACACCAGTGCCCTGGCGCTTTTATATTGGGCTACTGCCGTGGCTGCACCGCCTGACACGGCAACGAAGGTGGCATCCGGCTGGTTAAGACCACGCTGACTGATAACGCTGAGCAACTCCTGCCCAAGCGAATCGCCACCCGTGGCTGGCGCCGGTTGTGCCGATAGCGTTACAGCCTGGACGTTGGCATTGGCCAACGCGACCAACAGCTCCAAAGCATCTGCATTACGGCGATTGATATTTTCATGATCAGGCTGGTTGTAGTAAGACAGCAAACATTGATAACAGCCCGCTTCGCACAACGCGTTATTGAGATCGTCTTTCTTTTCTAATGTGGGCAGCAGGCTGGTACTCCACTCGCCTTCAGGTTTTTGAAAGTGCATGATTTCCAACGCCTTGCTCGCCACGACTGCCAGACTTTCAGGCTCCGAGGCCAGGCGCGTCAATACGCCTGCTCCACCTTCAGCGGCTTCATAAAACAGCAGCGATTTTCTGTCATCCAGTTTGGGCAGTGGCTCGGCAACCAGTTCGGACTCTTCAATCTGGAAGGTCATTTCTACTCCGCGTTTTAATGCGGCCTGTACGGTGGCCATGGCTTCAATGGACAGCGGTTTTACAGGCTGAAGAATCAGCAGGTTTCGATGATCTTCCACGAAAGGCACAATGCGCTGGTTGGCTACCTTATCCATGGCGCCTTCATCTTTGCTGTTGTCATCTTCGCTGTTGGGATCGTCCTGTTTGCTCCAGGTACCGGAAATCGGGTTGATGTAAAAGCCGAGTTGGTTTTTATCTTTCCGGCGACGCCAGCCCCTGTTTATTCGCCAGATTCGTGCTGCAGGCGCGTATGTCAGTTCGGCCAAAGCCTCTTCACCAGTTTGAACGATGGCTTTTTGTTTTTGAACTTTTCCATCAGGGCCTGGCAGGAATCGGTAGGTTGTTTGCAGCTCGAAGCCCTGGCGCTGGCGATCTTCGTCGTTGATGGAGATACGTTCGACCGGCAGGGTTTCGACGGTTTCTATACGATAGAGTTCTTTTACCCAATCTTCTTCTGTTAACAGGGCGTCACAATTTTCACAGCGCTCTACCAAAGGTTCTTCACCTCCCGGCTGGCCCAAATGACCATAACCGCACTGGCTGCAAACGCGAGACGTGATGGTTGCCAGGTTGCTGTTGCCGGAAATGTGTTCGCTGTTGCCTACATTGAGCTTGGCGCGCACGACGCGATACATTCTACCCTGATGATAAATAAGGCTGCGCGGCCCGAATTCAGACAAGGCCAGAAAGCGTGGTCTGCTGACCATGCTGCCTTCATCATCTTTGCCGGAAGATTGCCCACCGCGAGCGGGTATCCATGCCATAAGTGGCAGCCGCGGGAAGTTGTACCCAGGCAGGAAGCCTTGACTGGCCAAATAGCGGTACGTATAAAAGTCAGAATTCTGGGTGTTGCCGGTTTTTAACAATATGCCGTATTGATTGGCTGCATCGCCCCAGCGGCGCTTGGCATTGGTTCTTTCCAAATCAGTCGCAGTATGGCTCTTGGCGACGGCCTCTGCCATATCCATCTGCTTACGAGTCGCGTCAAACAAAGCGCGCCAGCGGTCCAGGGCACGCGAAAAATTTTGCGGTGCCCGGTTAATGACAGAATCAATGTAATCGGCCGTAAACCAGTGGCTGGTATTCAATTCGTTTTCCAGCTGTTTGATCACCCCTTGCGCGGCGGATCGTGCTTTTTTAATCACCTCGGGATCGGACAGCTTTTGCATTAATGCGGTCTGCAGCGGCTTGGTTTGTTCGTCAAGATTCACCAGCGGAGCGATGCTGCTATCGAGTTCGACCTCGGCGGCAGCCAGCCAGACTGCGTGCAAATGGCTTTCGATCAGCTCTCGGTTGCCCAAATCCAGAGTCGGTGCTTTCACTACACCATGAACCATTTCATTTGCGTTGTGAAAAAACCACTGGTCATGAGGGCTAAGTGAGGCGCAATAGGTAATCACCAGCGCCTGCTGGCCGGAGCGACCCGCACGGCCACTGCGCTGTGCATAGTTTGCCGGTGTGGGCGGAACATTTCGCAGGTAGACGGTGTTTAGTGCGGAAATATCAACGCCCAACTCCATGGTGGGTGAACAGAACATCACTGGCAGACGCTCCAGCGGCGTTTCATGCCCTGGCTCTTCCAGCCACTCTTTTTGATCTTTTTCGGTGTAGCGGAAACGTTGTTCCAAAAGCTGTCGGCGCCCGGCATCAACTTGTGCGGTGTGCTCCTGGGCCTCGAAATAAAACAAGGGATGATTAGGTTGCTTGAGCAGTTCGGCCAAATTTAAATAGAGCTGGCGAAAGTACTGATTGGTGGAATTTTCCTCTTCAACCGAGGTGTTCGTAAGCAGCCACTCCAAGGCAGATGCGTTCAGCCGGAAACCCGCCAAGCCTTTTTCAACACTATGCTTTTGCACATATCCATAGAGGACAGCTATTTCCAACAGCGCGGAAATAATCTCGACCCATTCAGCATCCTTCCAGCTGCTCACCTGCCCTGCAAATGAGGTGGACTTCCAGAAATCTGCTTTCTTGATGATTTTTAAAACGCGCGACCTCTCTGCAGCAGAAACCAGATCATTTCTCGGCTTACCTTTGTATTCAGGGCGCTTGGTTAAAATCAGAAATTTGGACGTTTCCAGTTTTTCATCGGAGGCAAACGCCCAGCGCTCATTCAGATAATTAAAGGCACTGTTTCGTGCTTTATCCTGCTCAACAGAATCCAGGTAACGTGTTTCAAGACATAAGGCTCGACGCATTTCATCGAATAGAACTCGGCACAGGTTGGCTCTGTTGAATGCATTGAGTTTTGCCAAAACAGAATTCTTGCTGCTTATAAAGAGCCCGTCTTCAGCGCAGAATTCATCCAGGCCACGATAGTCAATCTTTAATAACGCCAGTTGATCCAGGTTTGGGTTGTTGAATCGCCAACCCCTGCGAAGGTCGCGAATCAATCGATAGCCGATGATGTACCGCAGTGTTCGCTGCGCTTCTTGTCTGGCCAGGCCCATTAATTTGGGTGTTTTTAGATACTCGGCCAGGGTGGCTTCATCAACACCGCTAAAGCCCAGCGATTTGAACACCTCCTCTGACAACTTTTCTTCATCTAACAGACCTTGATTGGCTTGAAGCGCCCCGATCAATCCCGCCCGAAGCGTCAGCAGAAAAATAAAATCATTGAAATGACCGGCTTGAAGTGCAGCATCTTGTCGATTGTCAGAAAAGCCCAAAAGTTTCCTTGGGTCTGGAACGCCTTCCGGCAATTCCTGAATCGAAAATAGCTGACGCAGTGCCGACAGGGTTAGTACTGTTGTTGCGGACGAACGACCTTCACCAGACAAACTGGCGAGACGGTTGATATCTTTGCCGTGAGCCTCATGGGCTTGGCTGCAGCTCAGACAAAAACGAAACTTCCCAGGGATGTACCAATATTTCTGCCCTCGTCCTTCCATCCCCTGAGGATCAATGGTGAATTCAGCAGGGACAGCATGCTTGTAACTGGATTTCAGTTTAGGCTCAGCTTTTGAAAAATCTATCCACGCCTCTGGCAGATCCTCGAGCTCACCTTTGAAGTTCAACTGTGGACGCACGGGGCAGAGAAAGCCGAAATTAAGCTCATCATTGTCCGCTGTTGTGATTTCACCTATATCTCTTGGGTCAAACCTGATTTGACCATGCACAGTTTTCCAAACCGGGTGGTACTCCTGGCCGCAATCCCTGCAGAAATGGGTAGGATACAGCTGAACGGCCTGATCCTGCCGACCCGGTGCAAATCGCTGTGCGTCAAGCGTAATAGCTCTGGAACCAATGGGTTCAAGCGTTGCCAGAACCTTGCCCGGGCCGCTAATGAACTGATGCAACTTGAAAGCAAAAGGGGCGAGACCTTGAGGTGTTCTCACGTCGTGGGCCGCAACTAAAAATTTCTGGAGCGCTATAGAGGCTTCCTGTTGCGTTACATCAGCATCATTCGCCAAAAGCTCGGAAGCCGAATCAAGGGTAAGCGGCTTTGCGCGTTTTGGTGGCTCGTCGTCGGGTATTTCAATGCCGAGATTTAACTCCACCCATATCGCTAAAGGCGAATCTTTAAAAGCTTCAAAACTTTCCCAGGTAAAGCTGGATTTGTGGATCTCGGCTTTCAGCAGAGGCCTGATCGAATCAACACCTTTCGAGGGTGTGGTAACCCTTTCAAGGGTCTCGCCAATAACATCGTGTTCGGTTATTTTGGCGCCGAAGAGCTTAGTGGCAACTTCAGCAACAACGCGATTTCGATCAACCTGTTTACCTGTGCTGGACATGGTTGCAGAGGTACCGATACAGGTCATATTGTCCGCAGACAAGCGCTCTCTGAGTCGCCTTACCAGTACAGCCACATCTGCACCTTGGCGACCTCGGTAAGTATGAAGCTCATCGAGAATCAGGAATTCTAAACCGCTGCAATTTTCTACGACACGCCGGTCAACATCTTCATAACGCGTTAGGATAAGTTCCAGCATCATGAAGTTGGTTAATAATATATCTGGCGGGTTATCAGCTATACCCTCTCTCTGTGCGCGGCTTTCCTGACCGGTATAACGCGCGACCGTAAAAGGTTTTCCGTCGGCTGGAAAATCAACCAGGAATTTGTCCAGTTCTTCCAACTGACTATTGGCCAACGCGTTCATTGGGTAGATAACAATGGCCCTGGTTTTTGGCCTTGGATCTGCGCTTTTGCCTTTTAATATGGCATCAACAACCGGAATAAAAAACGCAAGAGACTTCCCTGATCCCGTGCCGGTAGTAACCACATAGCTTTGCTTTTGTTGTCCTTTTGCCAGAGCTTCGAGTTGATGCTTGTACAGGAACAGAGGATCTGATTTACCCTCAGTTTTTCCGGTACGAAAAATATCCCCGCACAGTGAATGCAGAACCCCGTCATTGGCGAGCTGCTGAACCGTTCCCTTGCGCTGGTAATTAGGGTTAATCTGTATAAGTGGTTGCGGCCAGTAACGGCCTTCAGAATATTGCTGTTCAACGACGTTTTTTATGTCACCGGCTGCGATTGATACAAAACTTCTGGAAAACGAACTGTATTCCTTGATCAATTCGTCCCTAAAGTTAAATACGTTTTCCATTAGTTAGTTCCTTTGTTCAGATCGTACCCCGGCGCAATGACCAAATTTTCCACACCATAAAGAGCTTGCCAATTCTTCAGCCACAAGTGGTATTCATCCCCTTCCAAGCTGTGATTCTCTGTGCAGTCCACATTCCACCGCCTGAGTACATAACCCGCAGTAGCCGCACGAACATTCACCTTAAGCACCCCTTCTTTCATCGCATAATCCATCTCGATGGTTTCAGGATGGGGAAGGTTCGGATGCGCCACCAAATTCATTTCAACAACTCGGTTCCACTGTATGTCGGCCTCACTCAATTCGTGTTCTTTGGGCTCATCATCGACAATGACTGGATCTGCTATTCGCGTAACCACAAAATCGATGAAAGCCTGACGGTTACGGTCGAAGGCACGTACATGCCAACGCAGTCCGTTATCGATCAAGACAAAAGGAACGATTTCCCGCTCACTCAAGCCAGAGCCGACGGAGCGGTATTGAATCTTCACCACTTTTTTGTGATAGATGGCTCTGGTGAGCACGGCTAACACCGGCAGTAATGGACGGTTAAGTTCGGCTGGCGTCTCGCATCGCACCATGGGCTTGTGGCTACCGATAAAATCCTCACCAAACCCCTGGGAGAGGGCCGCCAGTACTTGAGGTGGGGAATATTCGAACAGAGGTTTGAAGGACTCTGATTTGACGTAGGACTTCAGTTTGGTGTCATAGTCCAGATTGGCGGGCGCCAGCTCTCGATACAAAGTGATATCGCGCGTAGCCGCTGCCTCGCCGATTCCGAAACGGACAACCAAATCGCTACGGCCAATTTCGCCCAAGAAGTAGGTGCGAAAGTCGATATGCGACAGGCGCTCTTTCTGCGCCTGACTAATGTCTGATAGCTCCACCCTAATTTGTCTCCCCTAATCAAGGAAAAGGGCATTTTGCACTAATTTGACGCCACATGGTAATACTTTATCTCATATTAACCATTTATATCTGTTAACATCATCATTTTGATCTGTATATTCTATCACCAGGGTCAGAGCTTGGCTTTGATCCACTGACTCTTCTGGAGTAGATAACCATGGCAACAAATCCCCCCAAGGGCGACGGTCATCGCAATGGCACGGTTCGTGGTCGCTCCCAAACCCAAACTCCGTCCGGCAATTATGTAAAGCGGGATACGGCAACCGGCCGTTTTATGGATGTGAAGACTTCCAGCAAGGGCCCGTTTAAGGGCGTAAGGAAGGAAAAGTAGTGAACTGCCCCCGCTGTTCTGGGAGCTAACCCAGTGGCGGATAGCGGAGGCTTCCCAATGGTTAAAATCCAGAGTGCAGTCGTCAAAGAGCAAGGCATAACTTTTGCGATCACGATGGTGAAACCAACATATCTTGAATTATCAGATGCAGTGCCCGCAGACAGCTCAATCCTTCCAAGCCCCCTGTTCCCAGGCATACCGATTGTGCTGATGGGGCAACCGTTCACCCATTGCCGGCTTGAACGCATCACGTGCCTCCCATTCCAGCCTTCAGATTGTCGGCGCTCACCTGAAAGTCATGCTGAATACTTCAATTAACTGCTTTACATTAGGGTGGTCACAACAGCTCATGGTATTTTATTGATATAATGCGGTTTTAAGGGCATCTAACAACTGCATTCTTGAATCAATCAGTGAGCGAAAACTGAAAATGCGATTTACAGTTTTTTAAAGGTTTATTTGCACGTTTTCCAACTGGATCAATCACAACCAAATTAATGTCCATTACAGAAACTGAATCTATCATTAACACTGCCCTGGATAAAAACCCAAAAGTGCTTTCTATTGGCAAAGAGCTTAAGGCTTTGCTTGCACTTGCGCTACCCATTATGGGCAGCCAACTGGCCCAGACCGCTAACGGCTTTGTCGATGCCGCCATGGCTGGTCGGGTCAGCCCGCTGGATCTTGCCGCAGTAGCCGTAGGTTCCAGCATTTGGGTACCGGTTTACCTGTTTATGTCGGGTATTTTAATGGCTACTACGCCTTTTGTTGCTCAACTGTTTGGCGCTAAAAAGCATGAGCAAATTGGTGAATGGGTGCAACAAGCCCTTTGGCTTTCCCTGGTAATTGGCGCTTGCGGCTTTTTTTTGGTCCGAAATGTTGATTTGGTGATGACCTGGCTGCATGTAAGTCCTGATATTCAGAGCTTATCGACAAAATATTTAGCTGCCATATCCTGGGGCATGTTACCCGTTGCTGTTTTCGTTGTCCTCAGGGCTTATAGCGAAGGCATGGGCTATGCCTTGCCAATGACTGTTATCAGCATTATCGGCTTGCTGATCAATATTCCAGCTAACTATATTTTTATCTATGGCAAGCTGGGATTACCGGCTATGGGTGGCGAAGGCTGTGGCTGGGCCACCTCTTTGGTGATGGGCTTAATGTGTGTACTAATGGCCTTGTACGTGTTTTTACACCCGCTATACCGTGGGTCAAATGTATTTAAAAATATTAAGCGGCCGGATTTATCATACTGGATACGCTTACTGCGCACCGGTTTGCCGATAGGCATTTCTATCTTTATAGAGGTCAGTGTATTCTCTATTGTGGCGCTATTGATTGGTTCGCTGGGATCCTCGGTGGTAGCCAGCCATCAGATTGCTCTGAATTTTGCCTCCATGGTTTTTATGCTGCCTTTGAGTATTGGCATGGCACTGACAGTTCGCATCGGCCACGCTATGGGCAACAAATCTGCGGCCCAGACCAAACACAGCGCTTACGTGGGCGTTGCTTTTACCGGCGTCCTGGCAATATGTCTGGCTTTGTTTATCGCCTCTTTACGCGGACTGATTCCCAACATTTATACCAATGATGAAAGCGTCAGGTTGCTGGCTACAGGTCTGCTGCTCTACGCTGCCTTATTCCAGATTCCCGACGGCCTGCAAGCAGCGGCTCTGGGCTCCCTGCGCGGTATGAAAGATACCCGCGGGCCGATGTTTATTACTTTACTTGCTTACTGGATGATCGCCTTGCCCTTGGGTTATGTATTGGGTCTGGGGCATTTAATTAACCTCAAAATGGGGCCCAGCGGTTTTTGGATTGGCCTTTTAGCAGGATTAACAGTAGCCGCAATACTGCTAAACTATCGGCTTTTTACCCGACTAAAAACCATCAGTTTTTAGTCATCGGCAAAAGTTGACACTCCCTCCATACCATCATGAAGTCTTCACTCCTGCCTTGGCAAACGAGAGGCGTAATCTGAGCTTTCCAACTATTCATTTTTTAACTTGTGACAACGCCCAGACTTTGCCCATTTCACCCAACAATATATTAGAGCCAAAGCACAGCCGGAACAGCTTAGTGCCCATATAATAACCATAAGCCGATAAATAAAGATGGAAGCTTTTCAGCAGATGCCTTAATACCTTTATTTATCAATTAGTTACAAGTAATTTCTAGAGCGCGTAAAAGCTTATTTAATCAAGCCATTAATACAGGAAGCCAGCCTTCTGCTATCGCAAAAGCCTTTACGTTCATCTGAAAGTCTTTGGAAGATCAGTAGCTACTAACTTAATGTAAAGACTAGTAAGACAGGCTTTTGATAACAACGGGTAAAAGTTATATGCAGCACCGAGAGCAAAAAAATCCAGCATGGTTTTCGGATACCGTTTTATTCACTTATTTTAATTCTCTCGACCGGAGGATAGCAGCATGAAGCCTTCCCTTAACAAACAATCACGAACAACAGACAACAGTAACGTCCTGGATATGTTTACCGGGCGCTGTATTGATGAAAACCCAAACCGGATTGTCCGCCTGGCCCCCGAATTAGACGGACTGGAGATGTTGTATTCCAATGATTCCTCACCAGAAAAACTTTATAGCCTGAAAATTGTTTGCTGGGCACTGCGTGAAAACGGCGAAGTGGTGGGCATGGTTCCCTGGTTAAACCAGATCGTGGTCTGTACTGAAATTAATGACCCTTTAAATGGACGCTGGGAAGGTTACAGAGACCCTGGTATTGATGATGTGTTTTTTACCCCTCCAGCCCACAAAGTGATAGAGCTGGAAACCGCTGCTGAATATTACGAATATCAGTGCGAAACTGAAGATGATATTATTCAAGAGATTCCCGATGTTATCGGTACCCATGCGGTACTAACCCGCGACGGCTTTAAAACCTTCAAGCTGTGCGAAGTACGCAGCTGGCAGCTGCTGGCCAATGGCACTGTGAATGGCATGCTGATCGACACAAGCCGAATGCTTGAAACACCGGTATTAATCGGCGACAAATGTCTATATCCAGCACAATCATCTCCGGATTTTAAATATTTTTTCCAACACCGTATTGCCAATAAAATAAAAGAGAAAGACCCGGAAGCGCTAGCAGCGATTTCCTTGCTGATTGAAACCTGAATCCCCCCTGGCGAGCAGCAACATGGCCAGCTGCACTTTAATTCGTAAACGAATCGAAGTGCAGCTAGCCATCACTCTTTTTACGAATCAAATAATGAAATTTTCCATCTAAAACATCTTGCTCAAGCAGCTCGTGACCTAAAAAATTACAAAATTTAGGGATATCTCGTTGCGTGGAAGGATCTGATGCCAACACTTTTAAAACAGCATTGGCAGGTATATCGCGAATTTTATTGTGTAACAACATCACCGGCTCAGGGCATGTTAAGCCCAAGGTATCTAAAACGTACTCTGTATCTGTACTCACCACCACTACTCTCTTTGAAACTCTATTTACTTTACTTGAACATACAATCTGCCGGAAGGCTTACACTTTTGCCATCCTCCCGCTTGCCGCCCTGCGCTGATATGATGATTAGATTTTACCATGCCAAAAGCCAACCCAGTGTTTTTAATTTTGATCTGGAGCACGGTAGAAGTTAGCTGGATTTATTAGACTGTTTTAAACAGCCAAATTGTAAGCAAGAGGATAAAATGATCAAGGTAATGATTGAAAGGCGTATTGCGGAAGGACTGGAGCAGCCTTACGAAAAGTGTGTTTCAGAAGCCTTACAACTTATATCGGATGCGCCGGGCTTTATTTCTGGTGAATCGCTTAAGGATACCCATAGCCCCAACCACCACGTTATTATTTCAACCTGGCGCTCCGCTAACGCCTGGCAAAAATGGTTAGGCTCAGAAAAACGCAAGTTTTTTATAGAGCAAATCCTGCCCCTGCTAACAGATGAAGAAAAGCTTACTATCTTAGAACCCGTTAGAAAGTCAACTTTAACTAATTAGCTCCAGAAAGTCATCGTGCCGTAGGCTATCAGGCGCTGATCTGCCTCCGATACCAGGTACACTTGATTATGAACGATATTTGCTTGCTGCTTTACACTCATACCGTAGGCCAGTAAATTTTCTGCCCCGGCCTGATCACAAAAACATAGTTTTAAATCCACCGTAGCCGCTCGTGTCATTGAACTCATTAAACTAAACCCGGCAAACACTGCAGCATTATCCAGAACCAGAAGCTGGGCACCTCGGGCAACACGGCCATATTCATTCAAGCAGTCTTTTTCGGCAGCCAAATCAAAACGGCAACGGCCATTGGACATGCCTCCTACTTGCAAGGCAGTGTAACGTTTCTGTACATTTAAATTCATCATTTCCACAAAAGGCGTGCTTTCTATATCCGCATTTAGCAGCGGTTCGACACTAAGGTTTTGATTCAAGTCTTCACGTTTTTCATCTTCAGCCACCACCCTATAGACCAAATGTGCACGGGCAATAGACTCACCTGCATCGTTAAGCACTTCAGCATCAATAAAAGCCAGCACACGGGTTTTTCTAATCAGTGTCGCTTTGGCGTTTAAGTCTATCTCTTTAGCGGCCTTAATATAATTAATCTGGCAATCAAGGATATCGATAGCGGCACCAGGCACTTCTGCAAATGCTTCACTGGTTTTTAAAAAACCAACATCGTGCAATAAGGTTGCCAGTATGCCACCGTGCACGACACCGCCATCGGCGTTCAGGTTTTTATCATGGTAAGGTAAAAATAATTCAATCTGATCAGAGCCTGTGAGCTCAATCCCGGCTTTGTTGGCCCAGGCATTGTTTTTATAGTTTTTAATAATATTATTTTGCATAACAACTGCCACTTATGTATCAATTTTTGATCAGCAGGGATTGTGCCACAAACTAGAGGCTTAGTTCCAATTTTTATTGAACAGCTAAGATAAAGGCTTAAACAGCCCCGGAGGTCGTTTTTTGATCAGAAGAAAGGCTTAAAACATCATCTGTTTGAGGATTGTTTTCAATCCAGTGCAGCAATAGATCTCTTTCATCCAGCTGCCATGGGTGAAAACCTGGCTTGAAATAAGCAAAAAATTTCTTGATAAAAGTGGCGCCTACATTTTCTGTTCTAATAAAGTCCATTGCGCCTTTTGCAGCCTCTTTATTGCCAAGCTGACCATCTTTTTTAATCATTGGCCGAACAGCGCCTGCAAAGGGTATGGCTAACACCAGTAGTGCTAAAACCGCTGAAAATATTCTGAGTAAATACCCACCTCCAACATTTTCAAAAATATCAAAAGCCACTGCCTTATGCTCGATCTCCTCCACCGCATGCCATTGCCAAAATTGCAGCATGTAGGGATCCATTTTCTCGCCCACAGCAGGAACAGCCAATAATAGATGCGCACCGGTTGCGGTTAAGTGCTCAAAGAAAACCGTGATGCCCAGTTGTACTTTCTTCGGGGTGAATTTGCCCAGGAAACTAAAAGAACCTCTTGCCCGGCGCAACATAAAATCCAGGTCAATGCCGTGCCCGAGCAAGGTATTGTTAAAGTCTTCATGGGCTTTAAAGTGTATTGCTTCTTGTTGTTTAAAAGCGCTGATTAATTTCTTTAATTCAGGGTCGCTAACCTCACCTTCAAAATAGTTGATCGACTGAATAAAAAAACGCTCGCCATCGGGAATAAAAACCGAGAATACATTCATTGCATGGGTAATATAAGGATTATTATCAAACCAGTATTTAGGAACGTTTTTAAATTCTCTAAAATCTGGTTTTCTTGGCAGCAAAGCCACACCTTTCGGTAACCTTGCAGATACTGCAGCAGGGAATGGAGTCAAATATTTTGTTTGCATGATATACCCTTACGCTGTACGAATACTTTATTTAATCGAGAATTCTTATTAACGCTTCCCCGTAAAACTTTTAAGCTTCAGCCCTTTGCACAACTACTTTGTCAGCAATGGGCGTAACACCTGTGTATTTTTCACGATGTTCAAACTTGTAACCATTCAGGCTTCCCAGACCAATCGTAAACCAGCGTGTCAGGGGAGTAATGGGGCTTGGCAGGGAAGCGTCTCCGTGAGCGTCAAAATAGTAGCTGTTAGCGGAAGCACAAGAGGCATTCTTAAATAGAGTATTAGCCGATTTCCTTTGCATCAACTGAAAATATTGATCATGAGCACTTTGCTTGACTTCAATATAATTAGAACCTTCTTGTTTTGCTTTTTTCAAACACCTGGCAATATGCCTGACATGACCCTCCAGCATAGTGAACCAATTGATGCCTCCGCAGTAAGGTCCAAAGGTGAGGAAGAAGTTGGGGAACTTGGGTATGGAAATACTTTTATAGGCTTGATAACGTTGATCCTGCCAGAACTGCCCCAGCTCCATGCCATCCAAGCCATGAACTTCATAACTGGGAGAATTGCCTTTTACTTGAGTTTTAAAGCCAGTCGCCAAAATAATTGTGTCGAACTCATGTAAAGCCCCATCGCTAGTAATAATGCCCTTATCGGTCACTCTTTCTATGCCTGTGGTGACCAAATCCACATTGTCTCGATTAAAGGCTCTTAAATACTGGCTGGAGATGGCAGGCCGCTTGCAACCAAGGTTGTAGTTTGGCGTGAGTTTATCCACTAATTCTGGATCATTAACCTGGGTTTTAAGGTGTTTGAGATTAAAATCTTCGCCTTTCGCAATCATCCCTGGCCACTTATTAAAATTCACCAGCGCAAATGTTGCCAGCTCATTAAAAGACTCAGCGGCATAGGATGCGATTTTGTATAAAAAAGGCACTCGCTTGAAAAGCGTCTTGGTTATTTGATTAAATTTGTAATCAAATTTTGGTGACACCCAAATGGGCGTGCGTTGAAAAACATCCAAATGTTTAACCTTGCTCGCTATGGAAGGTACAATTTGTACTGCAGACGCACCCGTACCAATAATTCCTACTCGCTGGCCTGTAAGGTCATTATCATGATCCCATCTGGCTGTATGGGTCATTTTTCCTTTAAAGGAGCTTAAGCCTTCTATATCGGGAATAATGGGTTGATTTAGTATGCCTGTAGCAGACACAACATACCTTGCCCTAAGCCGCTCACCATTATCCAGGTAAACATCCCAGATATGTCTGCGGCCATCAAAAACAATTTTTTTTACATTAGAATTATAACGAATGTGCTGCAGAATCCCGTATTTTTCAGCACAATGTTTAAGGTATTGCAAAATCTCCTGACCAGGCGCAAACAAGCGTGACCAATTCGGATTAGGTTCATAAGAAAATGAATAAGACAGCGAGGGAATATCAACGGCCACACCCGGATAAGTATTGTCGCGCCAAGTTCCACCCAGGCTGCCACTGCTTTCAAGGATTGTAAATGAGTGCAAATGGTATTTTTTTAGTTCAATACCCATGCCAACCCCACTAATACCCGCACCTACAATAATAATTTCGCTATCGACATCCATGTCCATATCCGCAGCATTTAAGGAGCTTTCTATCATCCTCTGTACCTCTGTATCAAAAATCAACCACTACTGAACTAAACAGCAAGAATGTCCTTTGATTTACACGCCCCATATTCATTCAACCGATGCAATCCTCTCCTCATTGAATATCGATACCTGAGCAATAGGTGCCAACATTTTAGCTTGTTTGAAAGCCACTGGGCCACCAGAACCTACCGTGTCCGGGAACCAAAAGTTAGCCCTTAAATCTATGTTTAAACGATCCTTCGGTAGACGATCTATTGTCCAACCAGCCCGGGGTTTAGCGCCGGGAAAAGATTCATTTTTATAAAAGCTGTTAGGATCATCTTCATAAAAAAGGCTGACACCCACATCAAGATCCTGGGGCACTTGAAGATCAAAAAACACATCCCAACCGTGACCACTTTCTACCCATAGCCAATTATCGGCCAAACTTATATTTGAGTTTTTTTCAAAATCGCTCATCACACCATCAACAACACCGTATTGACTGGTATCAGGACTCAAGGCCGCAGTAACATGGCCACCCGTAATATCGGTAAAATCCAGAGCAATATTGATGTAAGGATCAACCAGCATTTTGGTAAGGATTTCTGCACCGGGAATATTTATCTTGACCGGCAAACCCAAACCCTGATCCCAAACATCCATCTGTGCAATGATGCGAAATACCGGTATTTTAGCAATAACCACCCATAGTTTTATTAATGTGGCTGCACGCACCGGACCATCTTTGGAAGCAAAAGGTACGGCTTCCAGATTATCGAAGTTATTCAAACTTATCCGTGGCGACCATTTACTAAAAACGTTGGTGGAAACATCGACCAAGACAGCATCGAGTACGCGCTGCGATTGATTATCTCCAACACGCGCCTTGAAATCTTCAAACACTAAAAAGTTCGTGGGTTTGGTTTTAAAATTATAAAAAGTGGTCTCGGCTTTCCCGGTATTCATGTCGAAACTGACATAATCAGCCTTGCTCCGCGCAGATGAACCTTCAACAATATAGGCGTAACGTTTGCTGCCATCGCCATTATCAAACTCCAACTGCCGAACAATATCACCATCAACTGCATTCATAATAGCGGGGTTATACCTCTGCCGTCCGGTATCTCGATACATAAAAACCAGCTCATCCTGCTCATCAAGAATACCTTCCTTGCCCTTAATATCGTAGGGCGAACCTTTCCCGGTATAAACCCAGCCATGGCTATCTATTTCATCGATCTGGTATGGAATTGGAATGAGTTTACCACCGCGCACACTCATAACGGATAAGGTATCGATGGGCTTACCATTAAGACTTAATAATTCCGGAGCTTTCATTACCACCGGATGCAGGTAACTAAAATGGGTCAAACCCAGCGATTTAATCATAGTCGCGAGCTGCTCTCCGGACAAATGGGTAATCAGGGAACGATCTTCAAAGAAAAGGGCTGGATTGGCTTCATAATCCGCCAATACTTTTTTAAAATTTTCATCGGACATTATTTCCCACTCACTGGTTTGAGCGAGAACAAGGCTCGAAGAAAAAAAACAGATGGGAAAAAGTGTCAGACATAAAAGGCGCGACAACACACTTATTATATTCATTGTTATTTCCTTTTAATTATTATTTTATTATTATTTGTTTTAATCAAAAAACACTAGAACTTGATTTATCCAGATGTTCTGATTAGATAAGAAGTTATGTTGATAATCAAGCAGAAATACTTTATTTAAAAAATATTTTTAAATAAAGTATTCTATTGGAATAAAAAAATTTCAACTTTCTCTTTCAGCTTATAAAAGCTGCATCAAAGTGACAAACTCTACAATTAAAAGCATTGTTTATGCAGGTCATTTTTGGCGTGTTTCTAGTTGGAAAAGCCATTAGAGGTGGCCAGGAAACCCAAGATTTGTAGTTTAGAAAAGACTTACAGGTCGTGCTTAGACAGATGTCAGTTTATCAGTTTGCTTAAGCTTGCCATAAACTGAAAACAGTTCCGCCAACTCTTCTTCCTGGGCAGCGGCATCTTCATAGCCAAGCTCAATCAGCAATTCGGCAAACTTACCATCAAATAATAAATAAGAAGGAAAGTCACTCTGAGTACCTTCTTCGGCATCGACAAAAGAACGTAAAATTCGCGCCACAAAACGATTTCGAATATCAGCCCGACCAGAGTTAATAAAATCAGCGGCTAAAACACCTATATCTTGTGAAGGTCGAATGTGTACGGCATCTAAAGCCCGTAAGGCGCCTCCCCCATGGATACTTTGCATTTGTCGGTTTAACTCGACATTAAAATTTTCACCATAGACAGCCTTCCCGGCCTTTAAAATAACATTCAATCGTTCCATCCGATCCAAGTCGTATTCGGTATGATCCAGCAACAGGGCATCCATAGCCTTGCCCAAAAGGAACAAGGGCCTTGGATAAGTATTACTTTTTTGTTGCTGCAGCTCTCCTGTTGAGGCAATATGGCGCAAGCTAATTACCAGCAAACGATCAGCACCCAAATGAATCGCTGGCGACATGGGCGTATTCTGACGTAAACCGCCATCGGTATAATATTCCTGGTTTATTTTTACCGCTGAAAAAAACATTGGTATCGAAGCAGAAGCCAGTACATGCCGAGGGCCGATACGCGCTCGCCTGTGTTTCACAAATGGATTATTACTCCACCCAGGCTTAATATCTTTTTGAGTTTGGCTAAACACCACAGCATGGCCACTACCAACGTGTGTCGCTGAAACCGCTAAGGCACGGAGCCGGCCTTGCTTGAGGTTTTCGTTAATGGCGCGCCAGGGGATTGAGCGAGATACAAATTTCTCCAGTCCATTGGTATTAATTAAACCACCGTGACGAGACCCTCTGATTTTTTCTTCAGCGACTCTGGAACCAAACAGCAGCTTTCCGGCTCGATAAACATCAGACAAGTCCAATGACATGAGCTGATCGACCCGCAAGGTATTCCAGTTTTCACGCAGTTTGTTGATATGATTTTGAGGGTCTTCCAAGGTGGCTGCAACATAGCTTGCATTAATGGCCCCGACACTGGTGCCGGTTAAGATGTCCAGAGGGATATCGAAACCCAGCCTTTTCCCCAGACGTTCTCTCAGAAACAGCAAAACACCCACTTCATAGGCCCCGCGAGCTCCACCACCAGCCATTACAATACCGGTTTGGGGTCTTTTTTCCAGTTTGTAAGCATCAACCATTCAAGCACACCGTCTAGCCACTGTTAGAAATGCGAAATTCTGAATAACTCAGATCCGAAGTATTCACTGCGTTATCGCTAAAAAAGTTTTTAAATACAAAGACATCACCATCCAATATGCCATAGCCGGGTTGACTCATCTAGCCCCTGGCCTGATTAACAATGGTTTTGCCGAGCTTTTCACGCTTTCAAGGCTGCTTATCCCCAACAGGACACAGATTCAGGATATCGACTGAGTCGGGAACTGGATTTATTATTGCTAAACCTGTTAAATTCTACCGCCAACGCCCAAAAATAACAGAGGCATCCTTCTAATAAACAAACTCAACGAGGCATTGCAATGATTCCAAGGTCTATTTTTGAACCTGAACACGAAGCTTTCAGAAACACCGCAGCAGCTTTTCTTGAAAAAGAGGCTGTCCCCTACCATCAACAATGGGAAAAAAACGGCCTGGTTGACCGCGAAATCTGGAATAAAGCCGGTGAAACCGGCTTGCTGTGCTTTGCCATGCCGGAAGAGTTTGGCGGTGTTGACGCTGATTTTCGCTTTAACGCTGTGCTCATTGAAGAAGTTGCCAAACGAGGTTTATCTGGTCTTGGTTTTGGTGTGCATTCAGACATTTGCGCACCCTATATTTTGCATAATGGCAGCGCCACTTTAAAAGAAAAGTACCTGCCCAAAATGGTCACTGGCGAAAAGATAGCCGCCATCGCCATGACTGAACCTGGCACGGGTTCAGACTTGCAGGGGGTACGCACCACGGCTGTCCTGGATGGTGATGAATATGTGATAAATGGTTCTAAAACCTTTATTACCAATGGCCAGCATTGCGATCTGGTTATTGTGGTTTGTAAAACCGATCCGAATGAAGGTGCCAAAGGCATCAGTCTGATTGTTGTTGACGCTGACAGTGAAGGCTTTAGCAAAGGCCGAAACCTTGAAAAAATTGGCTTAAAGGCCCAGGATACCTCGGAATTATTTTTTGATAATGTTCGCGTACCGAAAGAAAATCTGCTTGGCCAGGAAGGCATGGGCTTTATCTATTTAATGCAGGAATTGCCCCAGGAACGCTTATCCATCGGTGTTGGTGCGCTTGCCGCAGCTGAAGCGGTTTTTGAACACACCAAAACCTACGTAAATGAGAGAAAGGCCTTTGGCAAACCGGTGGCCGCGTTTCAAAATACCCGTTTCAAACTGGCCGAAATGTCCACCTCCATAACTGTTGGCCGCACTTTCGTTGACCGTTGCATAGAGCTGCACGTTGCCGGAAAACTCGATGCGGTCACTGCCTCTAAATTAAAATACTGGAGTACTGATATGCAATGCAGCTTAACCGACGAATGCCTTCAGCTGCACGGCGGCTATGGTTATATGTGGGAATACCCTGTTGCCAGAGCCTGGGCAGACTCTAGAATCCAGCGTATTTACGGTGGCACCAACGAAATTATGAAAGAAATTATTGCCCGATCACTTTAGTAAAAAGACCACATCCATAGACCGTAGGTGTTACAGGAGCCGCTGCTTAACCCAGGGTTCCTGTAACTAACTAAAAGTCTTACACAATAACCAGTTATCACCGCTACTGGCTGGGATATCGTGTTATGGACATGGCACAGCAGCTTTCGGGACAAATAAAGGTATACTGTAAAACGCGACTAGAACAAATTATCAGCAATCCAGGCACAGTCTTAAAGACAAAGATTCATTTTGTGAGTAAGATCACCCTGATCGCAGAGCGCTTGCTGGTATTTTTACTACTGTGCACAAGCAGCCTTGAATCAATTTGAAGGCGATACACAATTAACAGAGATAAAATAATGGCCCGAATCCTTATAGTAGATGACTCCCCTACCGGCCAACTGGAATTATCCAAAATGCTACAAAAGCATGGCCACGAAATTTTTACCGCTGCTGATGGCGAGGAAGGTGTTGCCAAAGCTATTGCAGAAGTACCCGACCTGATACTGATGGACGTTGTCATGCCCAAATTAAATGGCTTTCAGGCAACTCGAAAAATCACTCAAAATGCCAGCACGGCGCACATTCCAGTAGTACTGGTCACCACTAAAAACCAGGAAACGGATCGCATGTGGGGGGAACGTCAGGGAGCCAAAGGCTATCTGGTTAAACCTGTGGACGAAAGCACTATTTTGTCAACCATGAAAAAACTACTGCCCGGCTAAACAGTAGGAACAAGAACAATACGGTCAAAATATGACAGAACCCAAATGCCCGGATTGCGCAGTGCAAGGCATTAATCACCTTGTATCCAAGGATTCCACCGAACATTCAAAAAAGCGCGACCCTTGGTTTTATGTTGTTTACTGCAACCAGTGCGGTCATGTTTATGGCGTGTTTGCAAAACATGTGATGGCAGATGTTAATCAAACTGTATTTAATTTATCCAGATAAATATTCATCACACCCCACAGCATAATCCCGAAACTATTTATTAATACTTAGGTTTTAACTTAAACATGTCAAATTTGAAGTTTTATCTCCTGTTTTTCTGTTCAGCTATTGCTGTGTTTACAAACACAGTGGTTTTTGCCGATAACCCGGCCTCCAACTACCCCCTGGATTTTTATTTCGGTCTTGGGGCCGGCCAATCGGACTTTGAGTTTAGTGAAGACGCAGATATCGACATTGACATTGGCAAAATTAAAGCCGCTGTATTTATACAGGAAAATATTGCCCTGGAATTTAATTTTGGCCAGGGTTTGCGGGAAAGCAAGCTGAAAAACTCTAACCTCAGTGTCGAAGTGGATAGCTGGTTTGCTGCGATGATACGTTTGCAATCACCGCACCTGAATGGTTTTCGCATCTACTTTCAGGGTGGGTACAGTGAAGTTGAGCTGTCTCAAACCGATGCTTTTACCCCAGCAAACAACAGTGACGACACCTTAAATGGTGCTACCTGGTCTGTTGGCGCGGAACAAAAATTTAATAAAACCCTGCCTTTATGGTTTTATGTTGACTTCAACAGAATCAATGACACTATACGCACTAACATTATAGATGCTGGCATTCGCTTTGGTTTAGATTGACACCCGAAACGTTTCACAAGGCAGGCTCTTTGCCTTGCATTTTTAACTCTCTACTGACTACATATGAAGACGGCGATTCCTTTTGATTTTTTATGTCAACGAATTTGATATTTGCAGTCATTGTTGAGAGCTTTTATCAACAAAGATAATCGCCAGTTGGATTTTTAGACTTAGACCGTACCAGATCTGGCACGATAGATGATTTTTTCTTTTTTACGGAGTACTTAATATGATTGAATGGAGCGAGCAACACCTGATGGTTCGCGATATGGTTCGCAGTTTCATAGCAGCCGAAATTGTCCCGAACATTGATGAACTGGAGCACGGCGATACCCCTCCTTACGACGTTTTACGTAAAATGATCAAAACCTTTGGCATGGACCAAATGGCCAAAGCGCAATTCGAATCCCAAATTAAGAAAGCCAAGGCTATTGAAGCCGGTGAAGTCAGCGACAAAGACGCTGCCGGCGATGGCGGCATGATGGCTGCTGGCAGCACCGACATGGTAGCCATGACCTTTATCCCGATGATCGAGCTAAGCCGTCACTGCCCCGGCATGGTGACCGCTATGGGCGTCAGCATGGGTTTAGGCGGAGCTTCAATCATGTCTAAAGGCACCATTGAGCAAAAGGAGCGCTGGGGACTTGATGTGCTCACCCTCAATAAAGTTTGCTCATGGGCTATTACGGAACCAGGCTCAGGCTCCGACGCCTTTGGCAGCATGATGGCAACCGCTAAACGTACCGACGATGGCGGTTATATTCTCAACGGCAATAAAACCTTTATCACTAACGGCCCCTATGCCGATGTAATCATCTTTATCTGCAAACTCGATGAGCCTGGTGTCGAACGTAAAGACCGCAAAGTACTCACCTTTGTACTCGATAGCGGCATGGAAGGATTGGTGCAGTCCAAACCCTTTAAAAAAATGGGTATTCACTCATCACCAACCGGTGAGTTATTCTTGCAGGATGTGAAAGTAGGCATGGACCGTTTGCTGGGTGGCTCCGAAGAGAAACAAACCAAGGCCGGCGCCAAAGACACCTTTACCCAGGAACGCTCCGGCGTGTGCGCCATGGCGCTGGGCATTGTTGATCGCTGCCTGGAGCTGTCATTAGCCTATGCAAAAGAACGGGTACAATTTGGCAAACCCATTGGCGAATTCCAATTAATTCAGGAAAAGCTGGCCAAAATGGAAATCGCCAGAGTCAATCTGCAAAACATGGTATTTCGCTTTATAGAAATGACCGGCAAAGGCAAACAAATGACCCTGGCCGAAGCCTCTGCCAGCAAGCTTTATGCTGCCAAAGCGGCTGTTGATGTTGCCATGGACGCCATACAAGTTCATGGCGGTAGCGGTTACATGGTGGATTATAGAGTAGAACAGCTAGCCCGTGATGCTAAAATTCTACAAATCTACGGCGGCACCGACGAAATTCAGATCTCAGCCATTGGCAGGGATATGATGTCTCGGCCTTGAAATATATTTTGTTAACCCTGGATAATAAAAAGCCCGGCAACGCTAAGCGTTGCCGGGCTTTTTATTTTATTGAAAGAAAAAACTAAGGAATAGCAAAACTTCTGCTAATGGTTTCTGTACCCGTGTCTGTTATCAAAACAACCGTAATGGTGTGTGAACCTGAAGCTAACTGCGATACATCATAGGGGTACGCAGGGCGTTCAGGCTCAGGTCCAGTTCCAGCAAAATCCCAAGGTGCTCTGCCTTCTATTTTAATCGCTGACCCGCTTAAGCTCGGATCATCCAGATAAAAACTGGCTTTGGATATATTACTCTCTGGCGAAACATAAATATAAACTTCCCCGGACAACAAAGCCCCCTCCAATGCCACACCTTCACTTCTATCAGAATTACTACTCACAAATAGATCAAAGTTACTGGAGGTTAATGCCGTGTATTCAAGGCTTACCGGCAAGGCAATGGTTTCGCCACTGCTTCCGGCAATATTTACCAAGGCTGAATAATGCCCAAACGCCAATATAGAAGCATCCACATTAAGATCTAAATTACTTGAGGTGATGCCACTGGCAGGTGAAACCGTCAACCAGCTGGCATTGCTCTGAGCACTGAACTCAATACTTTCACCGGTATTAAATGATAACAGCGCCGCTGCGCTTGCTGAAGTATTTGGCTCTTGGATGAAGAGGTTAATGCTGCTCGGTGTTAACTGAAAAGCAGGATCAGAATTGGCTACCAACACTGTGGCCGTGAGCAATACATAAGTACCATTATCCAAATCCAATTTGGCAGTAATGGTATGCTCTCCATCCACCAGGCTTGTAGTGTCAAATGGCTCTGCACTTCGATCTGATTTTGTACCGGCAATATCATAAGGCGCATTATTCTCAGTTTTCAATGGCAAACCAGTAGCGCTGGGATCGTCAACATAAAACAATACCCTGCTTACACCCTCATCCGGCGCAGTAAATATATAGGTACTGCCCTTCAGTACGGCCCCATCAAGTGCTAAGGGAAAATCCCGTAACGCATTGTCAGCAATTAATAACTGAAAAGTGTCGCTGCTCACATTAAGAGACACAGGTAACGCAGCCGTATTAGAGCCCTCGCCCTCTATATTTAATAGGGCAGTATAATTGCCAGGTGCAAGCCCATTGGCGTTTGCCGTTACCTCCAGAGTCTGGGGTGTGATGCCAGAAGTATTGTTAAACGTCAGCCATGAAGGCAGCCCAGTGACATTAAAAGCAGTGTTCTCGCCGCCAAAACTGATGCTTATTGGCTTAGTTGCGGTTTCAGTTTCCTGCAACTGGAAACTTAGGGTTTGAGGACTAAGCTCAAACTCGCCCGGGCAAGCGTTAAGCGAATAGCGAAAACTGTCTTGCAAAACGGGCGCAGCTCCGCTGCCATCCACACCGTAAGTATCAACCACTAAATCACCGACGGTATTAAATTGAAGATGCGTATAGTGGTGCATGGTGTTATCGCGAGTTGCGGTCCAGTTCGGCTGAACACTGCTTTTCCACGGCGAAAAGCCAGATGAGATGTTACTCAACTTGCCGCCAGGACTGACCTTCAACCAAGTAACCCCCTCTGAGAAGTTATAACAGCTCAAAGCATTGGATGTGGGTGTATTTGTTGCGGGCACGTCAACCAGTGGAAAGGTTCGTTCAAAAGACTGATCATGAGAAGACAACACCAGCTTTACACCCAAAGATTCAAATAACGGGCCCAGCTGATTTCTTAATAATAAAGCTGATGGGTGATTGGTGCCTTCGGAAAAAGGTGCCGCATGAAGAAACGGAATAATCCAACGAGCGCCCGCAGCATTTGCCGTTTCAATATCATTCCTTAGCCAGTCAATACCTGATTGCGCCAAGCTCAGGCTTTCATGAATGCCATAAACAGAAACAAAATGAACATCGCCAATATCAAAAGAATACATGGCGCCACCATTCCAGCCACTGGGTGTTGGAAACCGCGCGGCCCACGCAGCAAAACCTTCGCCGTGCAAAATTTCATGATTACCGTAGGTTGACATCATTGGGCTGGAGGTAGAAATTGGCAACATCTGCCTAAACCAGGCATCAATAGAGCGCTCAAGGGTTACAAAACGTTTGTCGGTATCAAAATACGCGTAATCGCCGCCAACCAATAACAAACCAGGTTTTATTTTCGCAATCTCATTAATCACCTGCTGTGTGCCTGTTGCCAGGCCATCCTCCCTGCCAACAAGGCCTGTGTCAGCCACATAAACCACATCAAAGCCTTCAGTGCTTGCAGCGGGTGCAGTTTGTGTCAGGTATGTTTTGCTAAAGCTGCTTGCTGACAGCTTCACCCGGTACTCATAGCTTGTATTAGGTAGCAAGCCCGAAAAGCTCACCTGATGATAAAACCCGTCACTGTTGCTGTGCCGAGGATTGCCCGCAGCGCTTTGCCAGGCGCTGGCACCCAATGCCCTATACTCAAGCACTGAAGGGGTATCGAAACCTGGAGTAAACCATACCGCTGTCAGGCTTGTAGCCGGGTCATTTACCCAGGCAAGATGAAGCTGATCAGCATTATTACCTACGCTTAGGCTTAGGGGCACGATTAATGGCACATAACCCATTGCGCTGATATTAATCTCGGCCTGGTGAGTGCCATCACCCAAACCACTGGGGTTTGCAGTGATCTCTATGCTGGCGGGGGTGGTTCCGGAAACAGGATTTACAGTTAACCAGCTTACATTTGTTGTCGTATTAATGTTAACCAAGCGTCCTGAGCTCTCTGTAATGGTCAAACTGCTGACAACATTATTACTTTCAGGCGATACCAGACTCATTGAGGCAAGATTACTGATTAGCAGGGGGCCATTATTAACAACAGTGAAATCAGCCGTTATGCGCTGCTCAGTGCCGTCATTTGCAATCAGCAGCGCTGCAATCTCATGAGACGTATCTGTTAACCGGGTAGTGTCGTAGGGTAAACTGTCTTTATTTGATGCAGTACCGCCTAAATCCCAGGGGGCTCGGTTCTCTACTTTTACTTCAATGCCATCAACAAAAAAACGTACTTGCTGCAGACCGCTGTCCTGATCAATAAATCCGTAAACTGTGCCATCAATCACCGCCTGATCCAATGGCATTGCATTGGCCCGATCTGGCGACAAGGAATACATTAAGGTATAGGCTTGAGCGGTGCTGGCACTAACCACCATCAGGGCCAACACTAAAATAACTGTGAGAATAAACGCATTGCACAGCCCATTGAGCCTTTTCAATACATTCAACATCGGCCAATTTGCCACTAACAAGTCTGTCATTTGCTCAACTCTTTTAATTAAATATTAGCAACTGCCACACGCCAAGGGCGTCGAAGCCAGAAACCGCCTGTGTTTTTTTGTGTATAAACTATACGCCCAAGCAAATTCCATGCCTTATGAAAAACCATTTAAAAACAAATAGTTAATTTTAATCGACTGCAGCAAGCGGGCATTGTGTAAAAAAAGCAGGCACACATAAGTCTGACTTTAGCTGATTCAGTTGAGCACTTAAGAAGGAGGATTAAATTAAAGCAGGCAAGCACTTAATTAAACAAAGCCGCAACCCTGAACACTTTCGGGTATCAGGCAGTTCAAGCAATTCAGGGGAACTTTACGTGGGAGGGTTCAGAGAAACCTAAAAAATTTTTAAGGAGCCTAAGCGCTAAGTGAAAGCACCAGGCTCCTTAAATGTTAACGAGAGAACCCTGAAAGGTCTCTCAGGACATTTCATGCCTCATGTCTAGCATCCAGCTCTATCTGATATGCTGGCTTAACAGCTTTGCAATGCCTTCTGATGCAGCCGTTAAGCCTTTTACTGCCGGACTCACCTCACAGTCAGTGGCACATAAATTA